>QIJG01000284.1 GCA_003232715.1 Nitrospirota bacterium | reverse complement strand
AAATCAGATTTGGTGGAGCTGAGCGGGATCGAACCGCCGACCTCTTGAATGCCATTCAAGCGCTCTCCCAACTGAGCTACAGCCCCACTTTTGATTATATAAATTAAAGGTTTTACCTGATAATTGTCAAGGAACCCTTACTGCTTGCCAGGATTACCGACAGAAAACCTGTCAACGTTCGTTCCATCTCATCACTGCTCAGAAGACCTTGTCACCCCTTCAGTCAATGGTGTATTATTGACAATACTGACATTGAGGTAGCATTCAGGATATCGAGATCAGGTGTCCTGTTATGCAGCAATTTTTCCCATATGATTAAACCATTTGAGACTACAGGAATAGGAAGCCTTCCCTTTACTGACCCGGATGAGGCGGTCAGGCTTGTGCTTGAGCACTGTGACATACCATTCTGGCCCCAGTTGCCTCACCGCACCTTCAAGGAGTTCATGGTTCCCCAGTATACAGAAGGGTTGCCGGGGATTGTAGTGGATACCGACAGGGAAAAGGTTCTGGTTGAGCAGGCAGGGCAGGACGATTTGAACCGTTTTTACGAACTTTACTCAGCCGGTGAGGACTTTCCCATTTCAGAGGAATACTCCAGGGGGTTTTATGCCTTTCTGGATAAGATAAAAGGCAGGCGGTTTCGGGTCTTAAAGGGACAGATTACAGGTCCCCTGACATTTACACTGGGACTGAAGGATGTGGAGGGGCGGTACATATGGCCTCACTTCTCCTTCAGCGAAAGGCCCAGTGGCAGGTGAAGGTGCTTTCGGCGTTTGCTGAAAAGGTGATTATATTTATTGACGAGCCCATCCTCTCTGCAATAGGCAGCAGCAGTTATTTAGGTGTTGAGTCCGCAGAGGCTGAAAGACTCCTGCGCGACACTGTTGAGGCCATACATTCTGCCGGCGGTCTTGCAGGAATACATTGCTGCGGAAAGGCTGACTGGGGGATGCTGGTTCGCACGGGCGTGGATATACTGAACTTTGATGCCTATGATTATTTTGAGACCCTCCAGATATATACGGATGACCTGGATGGTTTTTTCAGAAGGGGTGGTTATCTCGCATGGGGGATTATACCGACTACAGGGGCTATACAGGGTGAGAGCCTTGAAGTCCTGAAGGAGAGACTTCTCGGCAGGCTCAACGACCTCTCTTCCAAAATCCCCGAAGACATGGTTGTAAATCACTCCATACTTACACCCTCCTGCGGCGCCGGCAGCAGGACGGAGGAAGAGGCCAAACAGGTCTTTTCTTTCCTGAAATCACTCGGCGAGACCATGAAGCAATGAGGGGAGTCTTTATCACCTTTGAAGGCATTGAGGGTTCAGGGAAGTCCACGGTCTCAAAGATGGCATCAAAATATCTTGCCTCAAAGGGGTTCAAAGTCATTCATACCTACGAGCCGGGGGATACTGCTGCAGGAAAAGAGATACGCAGGATCCTCCTTGACCCCGTACACGAGGACATGCACCCTGTTACAGAGCTGCTCCTCTGTTTTGCCGACAGGGCCGAGCACGTACACCACCTGATAGCCCCGGCACTGAAGATGGGAGAGGTTGTCCTATGCGACCGCTTTACCGACTCTACCATGGCATATCAGGGTTTTGGCCGGGGGCTTGACCTTAAGATGCTAAGAGAGATTGATGCAGTTGCAAGGGACGGTGTATGGCCTGAGCTGACAATACTGCTTGACCTTGATGTAAGGGCAGGACTTCAAAGGAACAGCCATGCCGGAAAAAAGGACCGGTTTGAGATGGAGGAGATCGCATTTCACGAACGGGTCAGAGGGGGTTTTTCAAGCATTGCCCGCAAGGAACCGGAAAGGGTGAAGGTGGTGGATGCCTCAAGGTCGATAGATGCTGTATTTGCAGAAGTCAGGGCATTGATAGATCAGATATTGCCTGATGGATCAGATTAAAGCCACGCACAAGGGACGCAATGGATAAACAGACCCTTCGAGTCCTTGAATTCAATAAGATACTCGAGATGGCAGGTGCCTTTGCCGTTTCCTCACCCGGAAAAACCCTTGTCCTCAACATAAAACCAATTAGCAACATCAAGGGCATCAGGGACCGGATCAACCTTATCTCTGAGGGCAGACACCTCATGGCCGAGGGGAAACACCCTGGCATAGAGCACTTTGAAGATCTGACGCCCCTGTTTCAGAAGTTAAGACCCGCAGATTCCGTGCTTGCCCCATCTGAGCTGACGGATTTCCTGTCCCTCTTCTCATCTGCCATAAATATAAAGGGCCTTTTGAGGGCCGAACCCTCCCTCCCGATGCTCAGTGAGATCGCCTCACATCTCAGGACCCACGCCTACCTCAAGCGTGAAATAGAGTCCTCTATTGACAGGGAGGGCAGGATAGCTGACAGGGCATCGCCTGCACTTGCTGCCATAAGAGAGGGCCTTGGGCACCTTGACAAGCGGATCAGGGCAGGCCTTGAAAGCCTGCTTCGAAAGCGGGACCTCAAGCCCCACATGCAGGAGTTCTATATAACCGGGAGAAACAACAGGTGGGTCATTCCTGTAAGGAGGGATTCAAAGGGGCATGTGAAAGGGATAGTTCATGACATCTCAAATTCAGGTGAGACACTTTTTGTTGAACCCTATGAGACGCAGGCCCTTGGTAATGAACTTGAATCCCTGAGGGCAGAGGAGAAGGTCGAGGAGTTCAGGGTACTGAAAAGACTCTCAGCCATGCTCAGGGAAGTGCTTGCAGAGATAGTCGAGGACTATCATACAGTACTGAGGATCGACTGCATTGCGGCCCTTGCAGCCTTTTCAGAAATGATGGGGATGACACCACCTGAGATTAACGAACACGGATACATAAGGGTTCTGAAGGGCCGGCATCCCCTGCTGTGGCAGGCATTGAGGAGGTTTGGTCAGGAAGAGAGGCTCCAGCCCCTGGACTTTGAACTTGGCAGTGACTACTCCTGTATAGTGATAACAGGCTCAAATACAGGTGGGAAAACAGTAGCCCTCAAAACTGTAGGTGTTCTGCAGATAATGGCCCTCTGCGGGATGCACCTGCCCGCTGAATCAGGTACAACCCTTCCCATGCTCGGCAAGGTGCTTGCTGATATCGGTGACGAGCAGTCCATTGAGCAGAACCTCTCCACCTTTTCTGCACACATAGGCCGCATATCCGAAATCCTGGCCCTCAGTGACAGGGAGACCCTTGTGATAATAGATGAGCTCGGCACAGGGACAGACCCAGAGGAAGGGGGGCCTCTGTCATGTGCCATACTCAGGGAGCTCAGGAGGCGCGGTGCCCTTACCGCTGTATCAACACATCTCGGACTCTTAAAGGCCTTTGCCCATACAGAGACGGGGATGATAAACGGTGCAATGCAGATGGAGGAGGAGATTTCAGACGGCCTTCCTGCCTACAGGCCCACGTACAGACTTCTTATTGGAGAGATGGGACAGTCCCACGCCTTTGAGATAGCCGGACGGCTCGGCCTGCCGCAGGAGCTGATAAGAGAGGCCCGCGGGCTTATGAAGGAGTCAGGGGCAAGGGTTGAGACCCTGCTTGCAGAGCTGATGCGAAAGAGGGAGGAGCTTGACCGAATGCTTGCAGAAACTGCACGCCTGAGGCAGGAGCTGACAGGGCTTCGTGCTTCACTGAGAGAGGAGATCAAGAGGATACGGGCTGAGAGGAAGGAGATTTTTTCGGGAACCCTGACAGAGGCAGAGGGGATACTGCTGAAGGCAAAGAGGGAGGCCCGTGATGTTATAAAGCAACTGAAACAATCCGAGCTCAGGAGGGCCGGTGAGGTTTTAAAGTCTCTTGACCATGGCCTTGCCGAGGTCAGGCAGAAGCAGGAGAGGTATGCAGCAGAGGAGACCCCGGGACTCAGTGAAGTCAGAGAGGGTCGGACCGTCTGTATCAGGAGGCTTGGTGTTAATGGTATTGTCCGCTCGGTTAACCGGAGGACAGGACGATGCAGGGTTGTGGTTAAGGGCCGCGAGATAGAGGTCCCTGCCGGAGAGCTTGCAGAACCAATGACAGAACCTGCTGATGAGGCAGCCTCCACAGTCGGAACAATCCGGAGTGTAGCCGGTGTTGATGATAGCACAGAGGGAGTTTCAGGGAAACTGAACCTGATAGGTCAGAGGGTTGACCCTGCCCTTTCCGTGCTTGAGCGATACCTCAATGACGCCTCAATCGCCGGCCTTGAAAGTGTAAGGATAATTCACGGCATAGGCACAGGCAGACTCTCCTCGGCTATCCGTGATTATCTGAAAGGGCATCCCCTTGTGAGGGATTTCAGGAAGGGGGATGAAGATGAAGGGGGTGAGGCAGTAACAGTGGTTTATCTCTGATCCTTTATCGCCCTGTTGGCAATATCCTTCCTGTAGTGCATCCCCTCAAAGTGTATCTTGCTGATCGCCTCATATGCCCTGTCACTTGCCTCCTTTATATCCTTTCCAAGGGCTGTGACACCAAGCACGCGTCCGCCTGCCGTCAGAATATCCTGGCCGTTATAAGCCGTGCCCGCATGAAAGACAGCAGTGTCCTCCATTTTTTTGACATCATCAAGCCCTGTTATCACCTTGCCGGTCTCGTATTTACCCGGATAACCCCCGGATGCTGCGACCACACACACGGATGCCTCCGGTCTCCATTCAAGGGAGATGTCGGAGAGTTTTTCGTCTGTGACGGCCAGGGATATCTCCAGGAGGTCTGAGTCAAGTCTTGTCAGGATCGTCTGGGTTTCCGGGTCTCCGAAGCGGCAGTTGAACTCAAGCACGTAGGGTTCCCCGTCTCTTAACATTATGCCTGCATAGAGTATCCCCTTGTACTTTATCCCTTCCTTTTTCAAACCCCTTATGGCAGGCTTCATAACCCTGTCCATAATCTTCTTTTCAATCTCTGGTGTTATCACCGGGGCTGGACTGTAAGCGCCCATCCCGCCGGTATTCAGCCCTTCGTCATTGTCGTAAACCCGCTTGTAGTCCTGGGAACTTGCCATCGGCAGTATGGTCTTTCCGTCGGTAAAGACGAGGTATGAGGCCTCTTCGCCCTCAAGACACTCCTCAACAACCACCCGGTCACCTGCAGAGCCAAATGCCTTTTCCTTCATTATAAGTCTCAGTGCGCTTATTGCCTCACCCATAGTCCCGGCCACGAAAACGCCCTTACCGGCGGCCAGGCCGTCTGCCTTTATGACTATGGGAGCCCCTTTCATCCTCACATGCTCCTCAGCATGGATATAGGAGGTAAAGGTCTTGTATTCGGCGCTGGGGATATTGTATTTCCTCATGAACTCCTTTGCAAAGACCTTGCTTGCCTCAAGTCTGGCGGCATCCTTTACCGGACCAAGACACCTCCTGCCTTCGCGTTCAAATTTATCAACAATCCCCTTTGTCAGCGGGTCTTCAGGGCCTGCTATGGTCAGGTCTATCCAGTCATACTTGACAAAGTCAATGAGCGATTCATGATCAGCAATATTTATATCAATACATTCGGCAATCTCTGAAATACCTGCATTGCCGGGGCTACAGTAAATTCTGTCAACACGGGGGTTCTGTGCGAGTTTCCACACAATGGCATGTTCTCTGCCGCCGCCACCTATAACAAGAACCTTCATAAAAAAACCTCCTCGGGAATCATTTATCCGTCATTTTGTATCTGGAAGGACAAAACACTGTCAGAAAAAAACTGAAAAGGCCGGATGAGCAATGGTGAATGAACAATTTCCGATCTGCCCGGTGTCCCGGGGTCTTCGAGGCTTGTTTATTCCATGCCTTATTGAACAAACTGCACTTGTTTCAATCAGAAATCGCTGGTATCCGTCCAGCTTTCCTGTATTACGTCGGAGAGGTATTTTGCAATCAGGGAATCATAATGAGAAGTGTGGCTGAAGACCTTCTGGGCAAGCCTTACCCGGGTCTTGTAACTTATCTCTCCGCCAAGCCTTATCATCTCCTCACGGATAATATCATAATCAGCTGGATCAACAACAACTGCAACGCTCTCAAAGTTCTTGGCTGCAGCCCGGAGCATGGTTGGTCCGCCGATATCAATGTTCTCTATGGCCTCCTGAAATGTCACATCCGGTTTTGAGATGGTTTCCTCAAACGGGTAAAGGTTTACAACGACCATATCTATTGGCTCTATCCCCTGGGCCTTTAACTCATCAACATGTTTCTGGTTGTCTCTTTTTGCAAGCAGCCCGGCGTGTATTTTCGGATGAAGGGTCTTGACCCGTCCATCAAGCATTTCCGGAAAGCCCGTGTAGTCAGAGACCTCAACAACCGGCACCCCGATCTCTCTGAGCTTCATAGCGGTCCCTCCGGTTGATAGAATCTCTACACTGAGATCATTCAATGTCCTTGCTAACTCCTCAATCCCTGTTTTGTCAGAGACGCTTACTATTGTCCTCCTAACCCTTGGCATTTTATCCTCCGTTTTTACGAGTTATGGGTTACAGGTTTAACTGACAACAA
>QIJG01000228.1 GCA_003232715.1 Nitrospirota bacterium | reverse complement strand
GGGGACTGGATATTACCGATGTGTCCCATGTGGTTAACTACAGCATACCTCAGAACCCTGATAGTTACATCCACCGTATTGGAAGGACCGGCAGGGCAGGTAAATCCGGTATTGCGATTACCTTTGTTACCCCAAGGGAATACAGGCAGTTGAGGCTCATAGAACGGTCTGCAAAAACACGAATTGAAAAGGCAAAATTGCCCACCAGGGATGAGGTCAGGAGGGCAAGGGAGCAGGAAATACTTGATGAGATTGACGACATAATCAAGGATGAAAATCATTCCGGCTATTTAGCCATGGTAGACGAGCTTTCCAGCAGGTATTCCCAGCGTGATATAGCTGCTTCAGCCCTGAGTCTTATCTTTTCGGATATGGAATCCGATGAGGAAGATGAAGTCGGGTTGTCTGATGTATCTTCAGCCAAGAACTATGTAAGACTCTTTATGACCGTGGGTAAGAGAGACAGGGTGAAGGTTGCCGACATCGTCAAGTCTATTGCATCTGGTGCAAATATTCCGGGCAAAAAGATCGGGAATATCGCGCTCTTTGATAAATTCAGCTTTGTTGAAGTTCCTCATGATCTTGCGGACAGGGTGATAAGTTCTGTGGATAATTCCGTTCTGAAATTCCGTTCTGAACGGCAGGAAGATACGCGTACAACCTGCCAGGGCAAAGAAGTCCGTGGCTCTTGATAGTGTAAGGGCAGTATAGTTAGAAATAGTTTTCCTGGAAGTCGTTGAGTGGTTTGATAACAGTGCCCCGTATTTTATCTCCCCGGATCCCTGAAACAGGCTCCGGGGAGATAAAATACGGGGCACAACTCATTGTCCGGGAGAGCCAGGCAGCAGTGTTTTTCTATAACGGAAAAGCATTTGATGCCTTTGAGCCCGGAAGACACACACTCACCACGGCAAACAGATAGCCTTGGCCATTACGTATGGTATGCAGGTAATTCCGATTTGGCCTTCTTCCATATCGATCTTCAGAGGTTGCCACTTCCATTTTAGGTACAAACTTCGGCGGTGTGCTGGTTACCGACAGGTATGCTGCTTATAACAGTTACTAATCCAGCAAAGAGACAGACTTGCCTGGCCCATATTATTCGTCGTGCCAAGGAAATTGCTCACGAACTCTCTCTTCTTAAGAATATCCTGTGTCTTTCCTTCAAGATATTTGAGGACAACGGTCTTTAACCTTTTTGGCTAAATCAATAGCCTCTTGAGCGTCGTCCTTCGGACGGTTAACGCCAAAAATCTGTGCCATCTGATGTGCGTCAAGACCCACCGATTTTTATACAGATAAAGCACCCTGAAATCATGAAGTTGCCCATAGCTTAAATAAGAGCTTACGATTATCCAGCCAGGGTATTTTTACGTGTTTATATTTCAGGAGGGAGTCCATTAAGATTTGCAAGTGTCTTTTCTTTTTCCTTTCAACAATAATGGAATCATCCTGAATTTTAAAGCGGCCACCGTTGTTAAAGAATTTACTATTCAAACTGTCTGTCTCTGTCTGTCTTTGCCATGTATTGACTTTATCAGTTTTGTTTTAAAATTGCAAGAAAACAAGACCCCATTCTTGCTTTCTTGTTGGTTTCTCTGCCGTCTCTTACGTCAAGGCATGGTATGATCCTTTTCGCAAGCATAGTTGAATATTACAACAATCTGGTTGAAAAAATGGACAGATTAGGGCTAAAATCCAGAACAAAGACTTGATTTTATTATGCGGACAGAGGAGATTAGGATGAAGGAGATGAGAGTTGAGCTTGCTGAGAGGAGCTACGGAATTTCCATAGGCAGCGGAATACTTGAGAGGATTGGTGCGAAGTTCAGGAAATATGAATTCTCTCCAAAAACGGCCCTTGTGAGTAATCCCAAAGTATTTGGGCTCTATGGTGAGGCTGTGGTCAAGTCACTGAGGAGTGAAGGATACGATGTCTCTACCATCTTGATCCCTGATGGTGAGGAGTACAAGGATTTTCTCTGGGCTTATCATATCCTGAGTGAACTATTAAAGGTGAGGCTTGACAGGAAATCGGCAATCCTTGCCCTTGGAGGCGGGGTAATCGGTGATATAACCGGTTTTGCTGCATCAACCTATATGCGGGGTATTTCATATATGCAGCTCCCCACGACCCTCCTTGCGCAGGTGGACAGCTCTGTAGGCGGAAAAACCGGGGTTAATCACTACCTTGGCAAAAACATGATCGGGACCTTCCACCAGCCACGACTGGTATGTATTGATGTAAATACGCTGAAGACCCTACCCAAAAAGGAGTTCCTTGCCGGTATGGCTGAGGTGATAAAATACGGCGTTATATGGGATGGAGAATTTTTTAGTTATCTCAGGACAGAAAGGGAGAAGATATTGGCCCTTGACCCCGAATGCCTTGCCTGCATAATCGGACGTTCCTGTGAGATAAAGGCAGATGTGGTATCAAGGGACGAGCGGGAGGAAGGGCTGAGGGCCATACTCAATTACGGTCATACAATCGGTCATGCCATTGAGACAGTGACCGGCTACAGGCGGTATCTGCATGGCGAGGCAGTGGCAATCGGCATGGTTTGCGAGGCAGAGCTTTCAGAGGCCCTTGGCTTTTTGGAGAAGGGGAAGGCAGCGGAGATAAAGGCCCTGATAGAATCATATGGATTGCCTTCATCTGCAGATACAACTCTTGAGCCTGCACCGATGCTTGCGGCAATGGCTATAGATAAAAAAACGGTTGCCGGCAGACTCAGGTTTGTACTGCCAGAGGATATCGGCAGGGTGAGGATAGAGACCGGGGTGGAAGAGGATATTATTAAAGAGGTTATTGGAAGAAAATTTTAGACAGGATTAACAGGATGAAAGATGCAAAAGGAGTGATGGAGTTAAAGAGTTAAGGACGCATAGAGCATAGAGCATAGAGCATAGAGCGCATAGAGCATAGAGCATAGAGCATAGAGCATAGAGCATAGAGCATAGAGCATAGAGCATAGAGCATAGAGCATAGAGCATAGAGCATAGCGTTAAGGATAAAGACGTTAAGAGTCCTGTGTTCTACGTGCTGTTCTGTCTTTAAACGCTATGCGTCTTTGTCTTATCCTGTCTAAAAAAGCTGAAGTATTCTATCTTTTTATTTCGGAAGTAATGGAGTAATAAAATATGACCAGGTCATTGATGATACAGGGGACGGGCTCCGGTGTTGGGAAGAGCTTTATCGTGGCAGGGCTTTGCCGCATATTCAGGGATATGGGGATAAGGGTGGCGCCCTTTAAGTCGCAGAACATGGCCCTGAACTCCTTTGTCACAAAAGAGGGCGGCGAGATAGGCAGGGCCCAGGCACTTCAGGCAGAGGCAGCAGGGGTGGAGCCGTCTGTTTATATGAATCCCATCCTGCTTAAGGCCACAGGTGAGTCAGGTGCTCAGGTGGTTATCCTCGGGAAGGTGCATTCCACCATGAAGGCAATAGACTATTACAAGTTCAGGAAGGTGGCATGGGAGGCAGTGAGGGATGCCTGGGAGAGGATGAGCAGGGAATATGAACTTATAGTGATCGAGGGGGCGGGAAGCCCTGCAGAGATTAATCTGGTAAAGGAAGAGATTGTGAATATGGCTGTGGCAAGGCATACCGGCTCTCCGGTAATCCTTGTTGGTGACATAGACAGGGGCGGAGTATTTGCCTCCCTTTACGGGACGGTCGCCCTTCTTGACGGTGATGCAGACTATATCAGGGCCTTTATAATAAACAAATTCAGGGGAGACATGGAGATCCTCAGGCCCGGCAACAGATTGATTGAAGACAAGACAGGGGTGCCTGTGATAGGTGTGCTCCCCTATGTTGGAGACCTTGGTCTTCACGAGGAGGACGGCCTCGGCATTGAGAGAATTAAACCCTCTGCTGATGGAAGGCCCATAAGGATAACGGTCCTGAGGTTGAGATATATATCAAACTTTACCGATTTTGATCCGTTTCTCTATGAGCCTGACGTGGAGCTGCAATACAGTCTGAGGGAGGAGGATATCATTAACTCTGACCTTATAATCATCCCGGGTTCAAAAAATACAGTCAGGGACCTGCTTTACCTGAGGCAATCAGGCATTGAAGATCTCCTCAGAAATGCTGTATCAAAAGAGATCCCTCTAATAGGTATATGTGGCGGATACCAGATGCTTGGCAAGGTTATCAGGGACCCATACGGGGTTGAGAGTCCCGAGAAGGATGTTAAAGGGCTCTGCTTCCTCGATACCGAGACAGTGCTTGATACGGAGAAGAGCACCTTTCAGGTGATGGCAGAGAGTGTTGATATCCCCCTCATCGACCAGGGGGTCAAAGGACTGAGGGGGTATGAAATACATGTAGGCAGGACCCCTGTGACTTCCGGGCTCTTCAGGATAACCCGGGGGGGTGAAGGACAGGTCATTCCTGACGGGGCATCAAACGGTGATGTCTGGGGGACATACATCCACGGTATATTCGACAATGACTCCTTCAGGAGATCACTTATAAACGGTCTGAGAATTAGAAAGGGTTTTGAACCCCTTGATACGGTTATTGAGTATTCAGCCCTTCGGGACAAGGCACTTGACCGCTGGGCCGATCTGCTCAGGGAGAATCTCGACATGGAGTTTATAATGAAACTTGTTTCCTGAGGTTTTTTCCTTATCTTCGATAGACGTGCCGACAGATTGTTGCCATTTTGGCTCCACAATGGTAAGCTACATATAGTAATGAGTATCGTATTGTTGTGAAAGAAAAAGGAGATAAAATGCCAGTATGTAAAAAAAGTAAAAGGGTTTCAGCACGGATACCGGCCAATGTGTATGAAACGCTGACTCAAGCTGCCGAGTTTACGGGCGCTACGCTAAACCAGTTTCTTGTGCAGTCAGCACTTGAGAAAGCAGAAGCGATTATTGAAAAAGAACGGGTTATCAGTATGTCTATGCGCTCCGCAAGTGTATTCCTTGATGCTGTTGAGAACCCGCCAAAGCCCAATCTCAGGTTAAAGAGTGCTGTGAAATCGTATAAAAAGTCATTCCCTGATGCTAAGAATAGAAACGCTTGACAAAGAGCACCACAGGTCAGATTTTGACTGCGGAGTTCCTGAATTAAACCGATATTTAAAGAATATAGCCCGCCAGCATCTCAACAGGGGAATCTCCAGAACATTTGTCCTCGTCGATGATGCGGTGCCAACTGAAATAACAGGGTTTTTTACAGTAGCTTTTTGTGAAGTTTTTGTTGAAAAGCTTCCTCGCGAGTATGCAAAGAAATATCCTCATAAGGCTCCGGCAGCCAAGCTTGCCCGCCTTGCTGTAGCCAAAGAGCGGCAGCGCCGGGGATTGGGAATGCATATGCTGATTAATGCAATAGAACGGGTCATCAATGTTTCCAACAACTTGGGAATTATCGGGTTTTTTGTAGATGCAAAGAATAATGATGCGAAGGCGTATTACGAGCAATTCGGTTTCATCCCACGGCCTGACAGGCTGTTAGAACTTTTCCTGCCGCTTGCAACTCTCCGCAAAGCCTGCGATACGGTTTCCGGGCATCTATGATGCGTAAACGAAGAGTTAAAACAGTGGAGGGAAAATTGGGACCTTCAAATTTTATCGGCAGCCTGATCGGTTCAGCCATCGGAGACTCACTCGGTGCACAGAGGGAAGGGACTTATGGTTTCAGGGAAGTAACAAAACCCGGTCCGGTATATACTGATGATACTGCAATGATGATTTCAGTGGCTGAATCGCTGATTGAGTGTAATGGCTTTGACGGAGCACACATGGCACGGCTCTTTGTAAGGAGTTTCGAGAGGGAACCCTGGCGCGGATATGGTCTTGGTCCTCCAGGGATATTTGAGATGATAAAATCAGGCCGTAAATGGGATGAGAATCCGGACAGGGAATTATATGACGGAGGGTCCTTTGGAAATGGAGCAGCCATGAGGGTAGCACCTGTCGGTCTCTTTTATTATAGCGATCCCGAAAGACTGAGGGAGGCATCCTGTCAATCAAGCCGGATCACACACAGCCATCCCCTTGGGATGGAAGGGGCGGCGCTTCAGGCCTATGCCGTGAGTCTGGCCATAGGGAAGGAACAGAATTTTTCTGACAGACTGAAGGACTTTACAAGCGTTGATATTTACAGAAAAAAGATAGACGTCCTGGAAAAATTACTGGATAAAAGGGAGGACAGGGAACGGGTGGTGAGGGAACTGGGAAACGGCATTGAGGCCTTTAATTCAGTGCCAACTGCCATCTTTTCCTTTTTGGCCGGCTCCAGCTTTAAAGAAGCCCTGATTTATGCAGTAAGCCTTGGTGGAGATACAGATACTATCGGGGCCATGACAGGGGCAATTGCCGGGGCCTGGTGGGGAGTTGACAGGATTCCCCCTGAGTGGAAAGAGAATCTTGAAAACCGGGATTATATAGAAGGGCTCGGAATGAGGATGTGGGAGACCGTTATGTCTTCTCAGAAGGGGCTTTTTTAGTTGTATTCTTCGGGCAGGAGATGCATTTCCATTGCAATCCTTTATACGATGGTTGCAATCATAGTCCTTATCCCGATCGGGACAGGTTTTTCGATCTTCGATCAAATAATCCTTTCAGAAGCCTGCGCACAAACAGAGGTTCCCGCAGGATCTAAAACCCCGGAGGCGACACCTGAAGGCAACACCATAATAGACCGGTATCACAGGAATTTGTCGGAAGATATTCTCGGCATTGCGGACTGGATCGATTCATTCTTTGATAACGACAGGACTGTTGCCGAAGATAACAAGACACGGTTAAGGATTAAACTTTATTCCTTTATGGAAGAAGGAGGAAAACCTGTCTTAGATATCAAGACCAACTTCAGGCTTTCCCTTCCAAAAATGCAAAAAAGACTGAACCTGTTGATTTCGGGAGAGCCGGAGAATGCCCTCAGCCCGGATAACACGCCAACAGAGGACAGGAGGGAGGAATTCGAGAGCACCGATAAACAAAACCTGATTCTATCCCTTCAGTACAAGTTAAAAGAGACTTTGCGGCGTAACATCTCAACAAACATAGGATTGCGGTTCAGCCATATAACGCCCGTGTTTTATACGGAAGGCCGTTACAGGCATCAGGTCAAACTCGATACGTGGATTTTCCGGTTCACACAGTCCCTGAAATGGCTTGCCGATAAAGGTCTTGAATCCAGGACCATCATCGACCTGGAAAGGCCTGTCTCCGACAGGTTCTTTTTCCGCACCACCGCTGACGGGTCCTGGTTTGAACACAAGGACGGCTTTTTTTATAATCTGAATATGTATTTTTTCCAGTACCTGAGTTCCAGGCGTGTGCTCAGCTATGAATGGATCAACGATTTCCAGACGCGGCCTGACAACAGGCTGGAAGAGATTGTACTGCAAATGAGGTACCGCCAGAGGATATGGCGAAACTGGATTTTCTATGAGGTCTCTCCCCGGGTCTCCTTCCCAAGAGATGAAGGATTTTCATCGATCCCGGGGATAGCGCTGAAACTCGAAGCTATTATCGGGAAATATTAGGCGAATGCCTCTCCCTTATGCACTAAAAATCAATAATCAGGGTGGTCAGGAACGTTGTATCGGTATGTTTAATTTCCGGGGAGGGTAAGAGGTTTTGATAGTTTACAACGTAACTGATACCAAGCGAGAGTGAGCTGTTGATCTTTGTCTCTACCGCGGTTGCTGAATCTATAAAGAAGTTATTCGTATCCTTGAATGAGACAGAGTAGTCCAGCTTTTCCTTGAGTTTCAGGTTTTCAAGTATTTTCCACTCATATTTGAGAGTAAGCTTTCCTGTAAGATAACTGTCAGATCTTACATCTCCCACTGAAAACTCATCATAACTGTATATAAGAGAGAGAAGTGACTGCAGCACGTGCTGGTCGGTTTTTATCAGGTCATACCCCAGACCCGGACCAGCGTATAACCTGTATTCATAACCTGAGAATTTATCCATTGAAAAACCTGATGTCAGGAGGCCAAATAATTTTTCCGAGAGCACCCTTTCCCACCTGCCGTCTATTGATGATTGATTTGAGGTCTCCCTGCCGTCCTCTTTTGCATACAGAGCCTTTGCAGTCGAAAAATATCTGTTTTTAATGTCCTCTTTTTTTGCCTCCAACTTTACAGAGAATGTCTGTGTGTTTGTATTGCCGGATGTCTGTACAAAAGACAACTCAGTCCGTGTCTTTATTTTATTTTCCTGCTCTTCTGTCCCGGCATTTGAGGATATGGGTATGACAAGACAGGCTAATATAACGAGGATAAAAAGGTTTCTTTTCATTGCATGTCTCCGGAATATTTTATTCAGGTCGTTATTTGCCAGATATTATAACCTAATTTGAGTAGTTCTTGAACATAAAAAATAAGGTAAAATGGAACCTGAATTTTTTGTCATACAGGCACCAGGAATTTTCGAGAAAGTCGAAACAGATACAACATTGTCCGACTATCGGTTTATCTGTTATTAACCTGGCAAACAAATACAGAGTTCTTTTGCTGGCTGATTGGTTAGCTTTGCTGACCAATATGTCCCACTGAAGAGTTGCCAGGTTACTAATCAACCTGATATAATGACTGAGACTATCTATAGTCTGTGTATAAAGTCGAATCGTTGCTGTTTTCTGTCATTCCGGCTTGTCCGGAATCGTTATTTAAGAAGGATTCCCGACTCGCTTCACTTGCGGGAATGACAAATTACTG
>QIJG01000179.1 GCA_003232715.1 Nitrospirota bacterium | reverse complement strand
TTGCCTTCAAGTTGCTCTATCCTCTTTTCAATATGACCGATGTAGCTCTCAAGCTCCTTAAACCTGTCCTCCACAGGGTCCGGCATGTGGATATGATCAAGGATCTCTTCCACGCCATGGTCGGTAAACCTCATCTTTTTTTTCTTTATAACCCTGCCCGGGACACCGACAACAATGGAGTCGTCAGGGACCTCGTTAAGTACAACGGCATTGGCCCCTATCTTAGCATAATCGCCTATCCTGATGGCACCAAGGACCTTTGCACCGGCACCCACCACCACCCGGGTTCCGAGCGTGGGATGGCGCTTACCTTTCTCCTTTCCCGTCCCCCCGAGGGTAACACCCTGATACAGGAGACAGTCCTCACCGATCTCCGCCGTCTCTCCTATCACGACCCCCAACCCATGGTCTATAAAAAACCCCGCTCCTATCCTTGCCCCCGGGTGTATCTCAATGCCGGTCATCAGCCTGACAATATTGGATACAAGCCGGGGCAGGACGGGAATTTTCTTCTGCCACAGTATGTGGTTTATTCTGTGGCTGAGGATTGCATGAAACCCCGGATAACTGAGTATAACGTCCAGACTGTTCCTTGCTGCAGGGTCCCGCTCAAAGACTGCCTGAAAATCTCTCTTTATATTGTTCCAAAACCCCATATGTATATTTTAGTCATTGACACATCAACAAGGCAATCTCTCAGGGTTTATCGAGGCTCCTTTTATGGCTTCAGTCTTTCTCTATAACCGCTTTAACGGCCTGAAGCAGATCGGCCAATGCATAAGGTTTCTGCAGAAACCGGATTTCTCTTTCCTGTATAAGGCTCCACTGCGATTTCTGATCCGTGTAGCCACTGCTCAGCAGGACCCGCAGTTCAGGTTTGTAAGAGAGGAGCCGGTCAACCAAATGAAGACCGCTTTTATCGGGCAGAACAACATCGCTGAAAATCAGGTGGAAATCCCCCTTTTCTCTGTCAAAGATGTCCAGTGCCTCCTGAACATTTGCGGCCTCCGCCACACTGTATCCGTTTCCTCGAAGCACTTCCGAGACAAATCCCCGGACTCCTTCTTCATCCTCTACCAGAAGGATCCGCTCTCCACTGCCCTGAAGCTTCTGTAGGGGATTTGCCTCCTTCACCTCATCTTCCGGCTCTACAGAAGAGGCAGACAAGTATATCCTGAACGTCGAGCCCAGCCCGGAGTTAGTGGAAACATTTATCCACCCTTCGTGCTGTTTGACAATACCATAGACGACGGACAGGCCGAGTCCGGTACCTTTTCCTGCCTCCTTGGTGGTAAAAAAGGGTTCGAAAATGTGCTGAATGGTCTTTTTATTCATGCCGGCTCCTGTGTCCTCAACCGACAGACAAACAAATTTGCCGGGCCGAGCTTCGAGGAAAACCTTGCAGGACTCTTCGTCCAGCAAAACGTTTTCGGTCTTGATAGTGAGACGTCCGCCGTTGGGCATGGCGTCCCTGGCATTGCCGGCAAGATTCATGATCACCTGCTCGATACTGCCTGGATCTGCCCGGACCATCCAGATGTCCGGCTCCAGGTCTGTCCTGATAACTATATCTTCACCGATAAGACGATTAAGCATCTTCAGTAAATCATCAATCGTCCTGTTGATGTTGAGATGGATAAATTCCATTGGCTGCTTGCGGCTGAAAAGGAGTAGCTGGCGTGTGAGCTCAGCCGCGCGTATAGCAGCATTACGTATCTGCTTCAGATTCCTGTAAAAAGGTCCTGACTCGTCAACTTTCATCATCACCAAATCGACATATCCCCTGATAGCCGTCAGCAGGTTGTTGAAGTCGTGGGCAACCCCGCCTGCCAGTGTTCCTACAGCTTCCATCTTCTGCGCCTGGAGGAGCTGGACCTGTATCTTTCCTTTCTCCTCCTCTGCCTGACGGCGATCCATAATCACCTGTACGTTTGTAGCAAAAGACTCGATCTGTCTGGCGTCATCTTCCGTATAGTCCGTGGGTTTGTTGGCAAGACCTGCCAGTGCAACGATACGACCGTGACTGAAAACAGGAACTATCATAGCCCTGGTAAGCGGGACGTGACCACCGGGAAGTCCTTTTTTGCCGGGGCAGGATCGGTAGTCATTGATGATAAGCGTCCTCCTGAAGCGGACTGCATCGCCCAGTAGCCCTGCATTGACTAATGGATATTCAATTGGCCTGTCCTCTATCCGGCACTCCTTCATCACCCCCTCAGAGAACGCATAAATTTTCATCACTGTTTCCGCCTCATTGAGGAAAGCATAGAAAGCGTACGGACTCTGTGTCATGTCTGTAATTTCTACCAGCACGTGGTCACATAAGCTCTGATAGTCCGCATCGGCCATGCGGGCGATATTCCAGAGCATCTCAAGACATCGCCGTAAGCGGGTTTGTTCTTCTTCGGCCCGTCGGTGCTCGGCACGCATACGTAGCGCTGTAATGCCATAGGTCAGATCATTCACCAACTCTGTCAGCAGTCTCACCTCTTCCCTGTTGAAGGCATCCGGCTCAGGGGCATATATGTTTATGGCACCCAGGGTCCGGTTGTCATCAATCAGGGGAAGGGCAATCGATGATTGATAACCACGCTTAATCGCCTCAAGCCGCCATAGAGCGTAATCAGGGTTTGACAGAACATCCCTGTTAATGCTTACTTTCCCCGTTCGGATAGCTGTACCGGTGGGACCACGCCCCCTATCCGTATCCGACCATGTGATATTCAACGTCTCGATATACCCCTTCTCGTAACCAGCCTGCGCCACCGGCCGCACAGTCTTCTCTTCATTTTGTTCGGCAAAACCGATCCAGGCAAGACAGTATCCCCCAACGTCCACAAAGACCTTGCATATCTCACTCAGCAAGACCGACTCATCTCTCACCCGCACAATTATCTGGTTGCATTCACTAAGCACCTTGAGTGCCCTGTTGACTTTACGCAGTTTCTCTTCCGCCCGCCGACATCGGCATTCGGAGTCCTCCAGTTCATCAATCCTCCAGCGCATTTCCAGCAACTCACCGACAAGTTGCTCTTTTGTCTTATCTTCGTCTTTCATTCGAAAATCCCCCCTCTCCCCCCCCTGAACTAAAGGGGAAAATATAGAGTCCCCCTTTGTACCCCGACTTTTGCCGGGGAATGATTGTTTCACTTTATATCTTACAAAAACAGGCGATACCCCCCCTCTGTCATTTATAGCAGATGCCCCGGAGGTTGTCAAGAAATTTTCATCACCTGTGCTGATGCAAAATGATAATGTCATGTATTAAAAACCTCATAATTAGAGCAATCTAAAAATCTCCCCTCGCCCCTCTTTGCCAAAGAGTGGGATGATCCCTCCCTTTGGCAAAGGGAGGTCAGGAGGGATTTTTTTAATAATTTGTCCACACTGTTTTGAGCCAATTAATAAATAGTAAATCTGCAAAATAAAAATGTCAGGCTACCTTAAATAAGCCCCGGAAAGCGTATAGACAAAATGTCCGGTAATTGTGAGTCCATCCATATCCCAGTTTTCAGGCAGCGGCCAGTATGGCTCACCATCCCTGAGCGCCTTTATTGCAGCCTCATCAAGCTCCCTGTACCCGGATGTACGTACCAACTCTACAGACCCTAAATAGCCGTTTTTCTTTATTGTAAACCTTATATAGGGGTCACCATAAATGCCTCGCCTCACAGCCTCCGGAGGGTATCTCCATATACTCTCAATCCTGCCTTTAAGCTTCATCATGTAGCTGTAATACTTGAGTTCCTTTGTACTGAAAGTAACTCCCGATTTTTCTTTCCGTTTCACGGATGGCTGCAGTCTAGCGATATCTCCTATTATCCTGGCGTCAAAGAGTTCCCTGGCCCCCGGCAGTCTCCGTATCCCTGACTTTCCCTCTACCCCTGAACCTTCCTCCGAAGGCTTTATCCTCTTCTCCGGGAAAACTCCCTTATTCAACACGGCAGGTGATCCGGGAGCGTTCCTCATAGTTGAAGCCTCCTCCTGTCTTTTGGATGGTTTCTCTGCAGAGGGCATGGTGTTTAGAGCAGATTTTTCAGGTTTCTTCAGAGGCAAACCCTTCTTTTTACCTCGCAGAACCTCAGGTTTTCTATTGACCTCAGGGGGAGAGACAATCTCTGTTATAAAGGGTCTCTTCCGTCTTTCTTCCGTCTTTCTTTCTTTAGGGGAAGAGAGCGTTATCTTTAGAATAAGAAAGATTATCAACAGGTGGAACAGAAAAGATAAAACAACGGCACTTTTGAGTCTCAATGCAGGAATTTCCTGAAGAGATTAATATAACTGAAAAGGCTTCCCCGGCCGGCATCCTTCCTCAACCACAGCCTCATTGACGCCTCCTGAACCTCAGCCCTGCTAAACATATCGAACATTTTCTCCGCCCCTGAATCACTGCGCAAAAAGACACTTTCGAGGGTTCTCATAAGCATGAACCTTGAGAGGAACCTCCTGCGCCATAACTTCCTGTACAAAGACAGCCTCTTATTAATTATTGCTTCGGCAGCAAATTCTCCTGATTTCATAGCGTAATAGATACCTTCGTATGTAAACGGCATCACCTGAGTGGCTGAATCCCCCACAAATAGTATGTTCCCCACATTGTAAAGTCCATTCTTCCAGGATGGAACCTTATATCCCCTTGCGGCCTTTACCTGAGAACCGTTAAGATTCAGCCTCTTCAAAAACCTCTCAAAAAACAATCTCGCATCATTGCCGTAGCTAATCCCCGTACCCACAGAGCACCAGCCCGCAGAAGGGCTCAATGCCTCCGGAAGATGAGAGTCTCGGTCAACCCTTGGAAAAACCCAGGAATATGAGGAAGGGGCGTGTTCAGAGCCAAACCAGAACTCGCAGGCATCGCTCTCAAGTCCCTCCACCGGACACGAAAGTGTAAACACATAGCCTGATGATTTAAGACCAAGGGAGCTCCTCACCCTTGAGTTAACACCGTCGGAAGCGATCAGATAATCCGATTCAATTATCCCGGGTTCACCGTTTATCAAGACACGGGATCTTAATTTACTGTCTTTGTTGTCTCTTGATTGAAACCCAGCGAATTCTCCCTCTGAAACCTGTGCCCCTGATGCACCTGCAAGACTTCTAAGCAGAGAATCAAATGCCCTCCTGTCAACAACCAGGATCTTGCCGCCCTCAAGTGGAATATCGAGCTTCCTGCCTGAAGGAGAAACGAATCTTATCGTATTAACAGTCCTGTGAGGTATGTTACGGGGGATTTCAAGTTCTTCAAGGGCAGTGGAAGCTATCCCGCCACCACAGGGTTTTCTGTGATTGAGGTCCTTCTCGACAAGTATAACCTCAATCCCTGACTCTGAAAGCCTCCTGGCGGCAGTTGCACCGGCAGGGCCGCCTCCAACTACAAGGACCTGTGTACGTATGACCATTTTTCTTCAGCCCAAAAACCTTTCACATTATAATTTCACCGCAGAGAACGCGGAGTACGCAGAGAATCTTTTAATCTTCTCAACTCTGCGATCTCTGTGGTCTCTGCGGTGAATTGTTTTTTTCTATCTTCAGATAACACTAAACACGGGAAAGGGCTTGTCACTCGGAAAACTCCTTTGCCCTGACCGTCAGAACAGGACAGTGTGCACCCTTGACAACCTTTTCAGCCGTACTGCCGAAAAAGAACCTGTCAAGTCCCTTTCTCCCATGAGTGCTCATCACTATCATATCCATTGCTTTCTTTTCGGCAAAGCTGATTATATCTTCATAGGGAATACCCTTTAAAACTGCATATTCAACATCTCCAAAACCCCTCAACTCCTCAAGAT
>QIJG01000001.1 GCA_003232715.1 Nitrospirota bacterium | reverse complement strand
GCCCTGTGAAGGTCCTCAGGCAAGGGGTTTTCAACACTCAGGTCTTTCTGGGTCAGGAGCAGTACCATCCTGTTTGTATTAAGAGAGTGGTCAATAGACTTGATGGACATCTCTCTTCCTACAAAGAGGGGTATTATCATGTAAGGAAAGACAACAATATCCCTTACAGGCAGAACGGGTAAGGTATCGGGAATCTCGATCTCTTTTTCATCTTTTATCGGATCAGCCATAATTACTCCTTTTCTATTTTTATTTTATAAACCCTGTCTTTCGGTTTAGGCAGAGTCACTGTAAGTACGCCGTCGGAGTAAATAGCCCTGCCGTCAGCCGGATTGACCGGGACCGGTATGGGGAGAATCCTCCTGAAACTATCGAATTCTCTCTCCATGCAGATGTATATACCACACCTTTCACTAATGGGTTCTCTTTTCATGCCTTCAATTATAAGTAAATCATGATAAACCTTTATCAGTACATCTCCTGTTTCTATACCAGGCAGGTCTATGACAAAGACAACAGCATTTTTTCTTTCATAGATATCTACAGGAGGATAATCATTCCTGGCCTCGGTCTTTAAATAAAAAACCTCTTTGAGTAGATATTCCATGGTAATTTACTTTTGCTTCTCTTCTTTCCTTAGCTTCTCTGCAACATGCAGAATATATTCCCTGAACTTCTCAGAGACATTTGAGCTCTTCAATGCAAGGTCGACAGTTGCCTTCAGGAATCCGAACTTGTCACCGGCGTCATATCTTTTGCCCCTGAAGACATAACCGTAGACGGATCTTTTCTTAAGGAGTATCTGCAGGGCGTCGGTGAGCTGATATTCTCCCCCCCTGCCGGGCTTCATGGTTTCGAGGATCTTGAAAATATCAGGGGTAAGGATGTACCTGCCTATTATAGCGAGATTGCTTGGTGCATCTTCGGGTCTTGGTTTTTCAACAAAGTCCGTTATCCTGTAAAGGTCTTTACCCTCCACCGTCCCTTCTATAATTCCGTATTTATCTATTTCCTCCCTTGGTACTTCTTCAAGTGCCACAATAGGACAGTCAAGTTCTTCATAGAGGTTTATCATCGTCTTTAGTAATGGTTCCTGAGGGTCTATAACGTCGTCACTCAAAAGTACGGCAACGGCTTCATTCTTCACAAAGGGTTTTGCCATGAGTATGGCATGCCCGAGACCGAGAGGTCTTCCCTGGCGTATATATGCAAAGTCAATGTTACTTAGCCTCCTTACCATCTCCAGCAGTTTTTTCTTGCCCTTTTGCTTCAGGTCTTCTTCAAGTTCATATACAGTGTCAAAGTGGTCTTCAATACTCCTCTTGTGTCTGCCGGTAACAATGATGAACTCATTTATGCCGCATGCCTCCGCCTCTTCTACAGCATACTGTATCATCGGTTTGTCCACAATCGGAAGCATTTCCTTGGGAGATGCCTTTGTGGCCGGTAAGAACCTCGTTCCGAGTCCTGCTGCCGGAAGTAATGCCTTGGTGACTGAACTCATATTTCCTCCATTATTTTCTGAATGTAGTCTTTTAACACTCTAATTCTAAAAACCCTTATATTAACCGGAGCTACCGGGATGAAATAGATTCATCACCTTTGTCAGTCTGCTTGCCGGCTATTTTAAATCCATGTCCCTCTGTTTGTTCCTTCATTCTTTCTGAGGTTTAGTTATTATTATAACAAAATGCAGGCTTAACTATCTATCGAACCTGCCCTCTCATGTTCGGTATGCTGCATTGATCCTTATGTATTCCTCAGTAAGGTCACACGTATATACCCTTTCCACCCCTGTTCCAATGTTGAGATTGATGTCAATGGTAACCTCATTATTGTGCCTCAAAGTTTCTGAGGCAGCCACGTCCTTTCCTCTTCCCAGCCCGCCTCTGACGAGATTTATCCCGTTGATTGATATATCAACAGAGTCCTCCCTTACAAGCGCCCCCGAATACCCGAGGGCGGCCATGATTCTGCCCCAGTTGGCATCCCTGCCATAAATGGCGGTCTTTACCAGGGGAGACTTTGCAACGGAAAAAGCCGCTTTTTTTGCATCCGGATAATTCCTTGCACCGCGTAGCCTTATAATAATCAGTCTGGTTGCTCCCTCTCCATCCCGAACAATCATCCGTGAAAATTCATCTGTTAGATCGAAGAGCGTTTCCCTGAATTTTTTATAACCTGAAGAGTTTTCCGTCAGTGGGCGGTTCCCGGCTGCACCGTTAGCCATTATCAGAATTGTATCATTAGTGCTCATGTCACCATCAACGGTTATCAGATTAAAGGTCCTCTCCGTTGCTTCTTTCAATGCACGTTTGAGGGCTTTTTTCTCAATCGCCAGGTCTGTCAGCAGGAAGCAGAGCATTGTGGCCATATCCGGAGAGATCATGCCGGCCCCTTTAGCTACACCCGATAGTATGGCCTCGGTTCTGCCGGTTTTAATCATCCTTGAGCTGACCTTCGGGAATTTGTCTGTTGTCATTATTGCCCTTGCAACATCCTCTATGCCGGTCCTGGCAGTCTCCCTTGAGAGGTCTTCCAGACCCCATTGCACCCTCTCCATGGGCAGGGGGGTTCCGATAACACCTGTGGATGCAATGAGTATGGATTTTTCAGGTATGTTAAGTCTTTTTGATATATCCCTGCATATGGTCTCGGCATCTATCATTCCCCTGTGCCCTGTGCAGGCATTCGCATTTCCGCTGTTTATGACAATGGCCCTTCCCGTCCAGAACAACAGGGGCCGCCTTCACCCTGTTTGATGTAAATGTCCCGGCAACAACGGCCTCCCTTTCGGAATATATCAGGGCCATATCAGGCCGGTCCTTATATTTGATGCCTGCAGCGGCAACGGAGAATTGATAGCCGGACGGAACATATATCTTTTTATTGTCTTTTATCATCCTATGATTTAAAGGCATGGGGCAAAAGCTCCTCTATCAAATATTTCCTGATGCCTTTTTTGCCCGTTACGAATATCCCGGCATCTGTTGCAAATTCGTAAATTATCTGTCTGCAGGAACCACAGGGGTAACAATAACCCTCCATGTCTGAGACGATCATAATTGCCCGGATATCCTTCACCCCATCGGAGACAGCTTTAAGTATGGCCACCTTTTCGGCACATTCGCTCAGCATGAGGGAGGGGTTTTCAATGTTGCAGCCGGTATATATCTTATGCTCAGTGGTGAGCAGTGCCGTCCCGACTCTGAACCTGGAGTATGGTGCGATTGCATTCTTCATGGCCTTTATGGCTTCAAGGTAAAGCCGTTGCATATACTCATTTGTTTCCATCTTTATTCAGTAATGGAGTATATCGAGTAAATTAATATAATCCTGTTCTTCTCCCTTATCAATAGCCTTCAGTTTCTGTCTGGTCAGCTCTTGTTTTGCCTTTTCCCTGTCTCCCTTAAAAACGGAATCAAGTTTGATGGCCTCGGTAAGTGCCTCAGCGGCATCACCATATCTGGCCTGGGCATTGTAGCAGAGTGCTAATCCATAATAAGGGGCATTATAGCCCGGTGCCCGTTTGATGGCTTTTTTGTAAGCGCGTATCGATTTGTCAAGCTCTCCCCTCCTGTAATAAACTTTTCCAAGATTGGTAAAGGCCGTTTCCGGCGTTGGATACAACAGGTTATCCAACGCCTTCCGGAATGCCTTGATAGCCTTATCCCATTGCATAGTCTTCATATAGCCCACGCCGAGGTTATTATATGCCTCTGAATATTGAGGATCTATCCGGATTGCTGCCTTAAAAGCCTCTTCAGCTTTTTTCGTATTTCCGAAGTAACGGTATACGATACCAAGGGCATTATGTACCCTTTTATTCCCGGGATTAAGTTCTATGCTCTTTTGTAGCTCTACAAAGGCTGCCTGCATCTGGCCTCTGTCCAGATCAGAAATGGCGAGTTTAAAATGAGCATCCGCCTCATTCTGTCTCGCCTGCCATGACATCGTTGCACAGGAGATGAGGAGGAAGAGGGAAAGAGGTATGATTAAAATCCAGGTTCTCATGATAGTTTCAAGGTTAACAGGTCCCCGTCCTTTTTTTCCCGGCAATCAGGTTAAGCAGGGCATCAAAGGATTCGGTAAAGAGCCTCACCCCTTCATCCTCGAGTTCTCCTGTAACCAGGGCAATGCTGATTCCATGTTCCTCTATTGACTGAATGGTTGTTATCGCAGCTTCGATGTCCGCATCAATAGTGCGGCCAACCCTTCCATGGTCTTTAAAAGCCCTCCATGTGGCATCGGGCATTGTATTGACCGTACCGGGGCCTATAAGTTCCTCAACATACAGGACATCACGGTATGCCGGATTCTTTGTGCTTGTGCTGCCCCAGAGCAATCTCTGAATCTTTGCCCCTTTTTCCATCAGGACAAAAAATCTCTGTGATGAAAAGGCATCCTTAAAGAGCTGATAGGCTATCTTTGCGTTTGCAACGGCTGCCTTGCCCATAAGGGACTTTATCCCCTCTTTTTCGTCATCATCCCCTGCCATGTTAAGTTTTTCCTCAAGAAGTTTATCCGTGAGGGTATCCACCCTGCTCACAAAAAAGCTTGCAACAGAGGCAATCCTGTCAATAGCCTTGCCTTCCGAGACCCTTCTCTCTAACCCTTTCATATAAGCGTCTATAACCTCTTCATACCGTTTTGTAGAGAAAAGAAGCGTGACATTGATGTTGTAACCGCGGGAGAGGAGCTCTTCAACGGCAGGGAGGCCTTCTTTGGTGGCCGGGACCTTTACCATGAGATTCGGTTTTCCTATTCTTTCAGCGAGTTCGGTTGCCTCCGTGATGGTCCCCTCGGTATCATGAGCAAGATGAGGGTCAACTTCAATGCTCACATATCCGTCCAAGCCGTTGCTCTCCTCATAAACAGGCATAAGCAGATCGCAGGCCTCAACTATATCCTGTATTGCAAGGGCATAAAACAGATCCTTGTCGGAGTCCTCCTTGCCGGGCAGTTGATGGAACTGTTCATCATAGTCATTAGCGGACTGGATGGATTTGTGAAATATTGTGGGATTTGAAGTTACACCCCTGAGCCCCTCTTCCACTATCATCCTCTTCAGCTCTCCTGATTTCAGTATTCCCCTGCTGATATTGTCATACCAAAAGCTCTGGCCGTATTTCTGAAGCATTATAAGCGGACTGCCATTCATTAATTTGTCCTCCCCTTTAAAGAAGCTGATAGCATCGTCTGATGCAGAGAGCAATGCACTAAATTAGCATTTATCATTTTTCAGAGTCAATATGGAGGGGGAAAAGGGTGATATTTGTAATTCTAATTCGTTTTGTTTATTATTAATATTGTGAAGATGTTGCGGAGGCTTTATGACTGGGTTTTACACTGGGCGGAGACACCATATGGTGTTCCAGCCCTCTTTCTGCTTGCCGTAGCCGAGTCATCCTTTTTCCCTGTCCCCCCTGATGTGCTTCTCATTGCCCTGAGCCTTTCATTACGCAAGAGGGCCTTTTACTACGCAGCAGTCTGCACGGCCGGTTCTGTTATCGGTGGTGCCATTGGTTTCTTTATAGGGATGAAGTTCTGGGCTTTTGGCCAGGGTATCCTCTTTCATTATGTGAGCAAGGAGACATTTGAGACGGTCCGGGTCTATTTCCGGGACTATGAGGCATGGGCGATTGCAATAGCCGGGTTTACCCCGATCCCGTATAAGGTCTTTACCATCTCTGCAGGTTTTTTTCAGGTGAATTTTTCAGTCTTTATGGTGGTTTCATTTCTGAGCAGAGGTGCAAGGTTTTTTCTTGTCGGCGGATTAATCTATCTTTTCGGCAAACATATCAGAAATTTTATTGACAGGTATTTTAACCTTCTTACATATGGATTTGCAGCTATTTTAATTGGGGGATTCATTGTTTTAAGGTTTATAAAATGATGACTGCAACAAGGAGGATTTATGTTGGTCGGACTGATATCTGATACCCATGATAATGTAGACAGGATAGAGCAGGCTGTATCTGTCTTTAATGAAAGAGGGGTTGTCCTTATTGTTCATGCAGGGGATTTCACATCCCCGTTTTCCTTAAAACCATTTGAGAAGCTAAGGGCGGATTTTGTCGGTATTTACGGAAATAATGACGGAGACAGGCTTCTGCTCAGGGACCGTTCAAAGGGCAGGATCCACTGTCAACCGCATAAATTCACGTTCTCGGAGAAAAGGATAGTGGTGATGCATGAGCCTGACCTTGTTGATGACCTTGCTTCAAGTGGACATTTTGACCTGATAGTTTATGGTCATACACACCGTGCAGAGATTGGAAAGATTAACAATACACTGATGGTGAACCCGGGAGAGGCAGGTCACTGGCTGTATGGCAAGGCAACAGTTGCAGTAGTTGATATAAAGAAGATGGAAGGTGAGATTATATCTCTTTAACAGATCTCCGGGATTTTTCCCTCTATCAAGAGGGGTGCAGGTGTGTCTGTTTTTTCATCCTGCCTTCCAAACAGCTGACTTACAAAAACATGTTTGGGAATCTCAGGCATAGGCAAACGTTTCCTCTTTTACAATGTGCAGACGAACTATATTCGGAACTTCTTCATCTTTATCGAAGTGACAAAGGTCTTCTTCCACAATAAAAACTATCTCTTTTATTTTCATCTCAACACCTCCTTACACTTTATAACACAATTGCTCTGTCAGGGCAGGGATGAAATCATCTTGTGAGTTTCCGGGCAATCTCCTTGGCATTCCATGCAATACGCTTTATTGAATCAAGCATGACAATGTAGAGTCCTGATGACTTCGGAAGGCAGAGTCCCTGGATCAGCCGTTCCTCATGGAGTGTGGCAAACTGATCGGCTGTCCTTTCAATCTCCAGTTCTGATTTCTTTATGTAATTTGCAATAAACGTATTTCTTGCAAGTATCAGGTCACTGGTGGTATTTAATATTTCCCTGGTCCTCTGGAAGAGAAAACTGAGCTCCGAGATTGCCTTGTCGCTGAAGAGTATACTCTCCCGTACCTTGGTCCTTATAGAGCGTGCTATGTGTTCAAAGTTGCCGGCCATCCTCTCTATGTGGGAGGGAATAGGAGAGAAGAGACGTGCTGTATCATCTGACTTCGATGCTGTGATCAACTTATCAGTCAGGTCTTCTTCAGTCTCCTGCACCCCTTTTATGATAACTTCGGCTTCATCGATAAAGGTATCCCTGTTATAAATAAATGCATTATACAACAGAGAGATGGCCTCCTCGAGTCCCTGACTCATCCCGTGAATTCCGGATATAGCCTCTCTTGTCTCAACCTCTCTCATAATCCCCTCCTTTCAGGACAGCATGGTTTGTAAAACAAGACGATCTCCTGACAAAATTATACCACAAACCGGGCAGAATCAGACCTTTTACGGCTGATCCTATTTTGCCATCTTTATGGTTATTTTCAGGGTCCTTGCACATGAGGGACTTATCCTGTACCTGTCATCCATCCTGTATCCAACTACCCAGAGAATATCCTCTCCTGAAAGAAGCAAAGGGACTGTGTCTCTTATGTCTCTCGGAACCTTCTCGTCAACAAAATAGTCCTGCAGTTTTTTTCTCTTTCCAAACCCGGATGGATAAAAGAAATCTCCTGCCTGCCTTGAGCGCACCTTTAGAGGAAAACGGAGCATGTCAAAGTCAAAAGCCGCCTCTGTTTTTCCATCTCCTGTACCGGTTGAATCATCACCGACACTCGATATCAGGACAAGACCGGACTCTTTCAATACTGTTTCCCCCGGAACCTGCAATACATGCTCACCCAGTTTCAGAGGCGCTGCCGAGGTAATAATCATAGTGGAATAGTCCTTTATGACACGGATCCCCCCCGGCAGGTAAATCCTTGAGCCGCTTGAGCCTGTCCTTATAAGGGATATAATCTCTTCAATGTGTTCAAGCCCGATCCCCCGCAACCCCCTTGTTTCTTCAATAGCCCTGATAAGCGCCCTCCTGAGGATAACCTTCTCCATATTCTCAAGGGGCGAAAGGAAGAGTTCTATTCTATCGCCTGTTTTACGGCTTATAAGCCTCATGAGTGACTTTGTTACTGCAATCTCCATATACTCATTCTCCTCGCGGAGGATATTGGTTGTCCTGCAGAGGGTCCCTGTTAAATTCGGATTATATTTTTTGAGGATCGGCATGACTTCATGCCGCAATCTGTTGCGCAGATAATCCTGCTTCAGATTTGATGTGTCAATAATAAACCTGATGCCTCCCTCATCCAGATACTTCTCGATCTCACTGCGTTCCACCATGATTAAAGGTCTTATGAACGTTCCCCTGACAGGCGGTATGCCGGAGAGCCCCCTTGGACCGGACCCTCGTAAAAGCCTCATGATGAGGGTTTCAGCCTGGTCATCGGCATTATGTCCTGTTGCAACCCTGTCGGCCTCTATCTGAAAGGCATGTTCTTCAAATGCAATGTATCTGAGATGTCTCGCAGCCTCCTGTATGCTGAGGTTCTCCTTGTCCGAAAACTCCTTCACATCCACTTTTTTAACACTGCAGGGGACATTCAGCCTTTCTGTCAGTTCAGCGCAGAAGTCAATCTC
>QIJG01000280.1 GCA_003232715.1 Nitrospirota bacterium | reverse complement strand
GTACAATAACCCCCTGCCCCAGAAAATTAGCAAGGCGTGCAATGTATCTGCCGTAGGATATGGGCTCTTTAAAAGGCTCTGTGAAATAGGTGCTTACGAGCAGGGCAAAATTCGTGTTGCCTGTCTTGTGGCGTGCATAGCTGTGGCCGTTCACCGTCCAGACGCCTTTAAGATATTCCTTGACGACCTCTCCGTAGGGATTGACACAAAAGGTCCTGACCCTGTCATCGAATGCCTTTGAATAATAAATAAGCTTTGGTTCATAGGTGACGGAGGTGAGCGGTTCCATGACGGAGGCAGGCACCTCAACCCGCACCCCCACATCCACAGGGTTGTTCAGAAGAGTCAGTTTCAGTCTCTTGGCCTCCCTCTCAAGCCATCTTGACCCCTCACGGCCCGGCGCCGACAGGATAAACCTTCCCTTATACTCTTCACCGGTAATTACTTTCACTCCTGTGGCTCTATTACCATCAGTGAGAATTTTTGTTACTTTCCTGTCAAATATCACGTCAATTTTTTCATTAATATATATTCGCATCCGTTCCAGAAGTTCCTTGCACCGTTCAGTGCCTATATGTCTTATCCTTGTGTGAATAAACAGAAGGTCGTTTTTTGATGCAAGGTTTTTTATACTCTCTATCTCCTCCAGTGACTCACCGAATACCTTTTCAGGAGCGCCGTATTGCCTGTACACATCGTCCACATACTTTATAAGACCCTCAAGTGTCTCCTTGTCCATATACCTGGCAAGGTGACCTCCCACCTCGGAGGAGAGGTTTAATTTACCGTCACTGAAAGCCCCTGCCCCACCCCATCCGCTCAGCAGATCGCATATGGCACATGATGCACAGGAGGTCTTTCCCTGCATCATCGGACACTTTCTCCGGTCAATGTCCCTGCCCTTCTCTATCAGCAGTATCTTTGCGTGGGGGGCATCTTTCAGTATCTCAAGCACTGCAAAGATGCCGGCAGGTCCGGCTCCGATAATTATAACGTCATAAAGCTCTTTAGTATCAGGCAAGGTCCCTCCAGTTTCCCCTCAGATAGGTCAGCGCCTCATAATTGGTGAGGTCAAGATGTATCGGAGTTATTGAGATATATCCGTTGGTAACAGCATTAAAATCCGTGTCATTACCTTCTTCCCATGAAGGTATGCCCCCGCCTATCCAGAAATGTTTTCTCCCCCAGGGGTCAAGGGTCTCATGGATTGCATTATCATATACCCTTTTGCCCTGCCTGGTAAATTTAATGCCCTTCACTTCATCCTCCGGGAGGTCCGGGACATTTACATTCAGGATTGTGTCCGGCGGAAGCCCGTGCTGAAGTACAAATCTGACGAGTCTCCCGGAGAAGCTTGCAGCAGTCTCAAAACAGATAGCCTTCTCCTCAGTAAAGACTGTTGAGACCGCCACGGAAGGAATGCCGAATATCGTACCCTCTATTGCAGCAGATACGGTCCCCGAGTAGGTAATGTCATCACCAAGGTTTGCACCGCGATTTATGCCTGATATTACCATAACGGGTTTTTCAGGAAGTACCTTCTCAACTGCTACTACAACACAGTCGGTAGGTGTCCCGTTTACAGTATAAATTTTTTCCTTCACCTCCTCAACCCTTAGGGGTCGGTGCATGGTGAGGGTATGACTGACAGCACTCTTTTCCCTGTCAGGCGCTACAATACAGGCGTCCGCAATATCCCCCATGACCCTGTATAAGGCCATGAGTCCCTCTGAATTTATTCCATCATCATTGGTAACAAGAATAATCGACATAATTAACTCCGGTCATCTCCAGAAAGAGAGGTCCCTGCCCACAAACTCTTCAAGCCTGCGCTTGTCGTCTTTTATATATTCATTAATACGGCTACGAACCTCTTTGGGCATCTCATCCTTCTTCTCTCTCTTTGTATTAAACTTCTTAATCCACTCACTGACACCCATGTTATTGAGAAGTGACTTGAACTTAAGAAGCCTCAGCCTGCGAAGCAGGTCGCCGGTACCGGTTATGATATTTTCCACTATCATATTCCGTGGCTTTCTGTATTGATTGTATTTTTCATATATGCTCTCCGGATAACGCTCCTCAACCCCGAGAAACCCGTATACCTGTTTGAGATATGCCTTTGGGTCTTCTTTCAGGTCCTCAAAAAACAGGACCAGGATGTTTTCCCGGTCAAAGAATTCCAGATACCTCGACAAATGCCTCCAGTAGAGAATATTGTCCAGAAACTCTTTTTCCTCTTCAATGGCAATACTGATATTCTTGTCAGTATAACTCCTTGTAAGCCACAGTTTATACAATGAATATACCTGGTCCGGTGGATTACGGAGTGAAACGATCAGTTTTATATCCGGAAAGTGTCTGTAAATATGTCCGGCTGCCTGAGGTGAACTCAGATATGTCGGTGATATGTCTCCGGCACACTTCCGTCCATGGCGGCTTTCAAAGAACTTTTCATACCATCCGACACCCTTGTCGTAATGATGACTGAAGAACATCAGCTCCTTCTCATCAGGAAGAAATATATCCGGATGTTCCTTAAGCACCCTATAGAGCCAGGTAGTCCCGGCACGGTAGGTTCCGATACATAGAAAGTTTGGTCCCATAACACGACTTTAACCAGAATCTGAAACTGTAATAACCCTGCATCGATCAAGTTTCAGAAAACCGTAATTTATTATACCCTATGGCCGGGTTACGTGTATACAGGAGTGGAAACCTCCGGGGTTGCCGGGGGAAAATGGGGCTTTAAGTCTTTTGTTTGAGACACTCTTTTTTTACATGTATGACTCTCTGAATAACCGTAAGGTGAGTGAGGATAAAGAGCAACCAGAGAATCGGCAGGAAATAGCCTGTAAAACAGGCCACGGCAATAAGGATTATACGCTCGGGTCTCTCCATTATCCCGGTATGGCAATTCCTGCCAAGAGCCCCTGCCCTTGCCCTTGCATAACTGATCAGAAAGGTGCCTACCAGGGCTCCGATACTGAGGAAAACCCCCGTTTCCTGTCCCTGAAGCACCATGTACCAGGCAATGGCAAGAAAGAGCAAGGCATCTGAGTAACGGTCGAGTACTGAATCGAGAAAGGCGCCAAAGTCTGTAACCTTTCCGTTTGTCCTTGCCACTACACCATCCAGCACATCAAATGCCCCTCCAAGGAGTATCAGAACGCCGCCGGTTTTCTGGTTATAGGGGATTGTGACGGCTGCTACAACTGTAATCAGGAAGCCTGCAGCAGTAAAAAAATTCGGGGTTAACCTTATTCGCCTTGCAACAGGCTCCAGGGGTCCGTCAAGGAAATGTCCCAGTTTTGCACTCAGCATGCCATGCCTTTAATCTATCCTTATGTTCTTTTTTACAATGTCACTTGACTTCTTTGCTAACACAATTTTCAGGATTCCATCCTTGAGTATAGCCGTGATTTTACCGGAGTCAACACTTTCAGGAAGCAGAAAAGACCTTTTGAAGGTACCGGATGTGCATTCGACCATATGGTGTTTCCCTTCAATGTCCTCTGAGGACAAACCATGAAGGTGTGGTCTGTAACCCTTTATTACAAGGGCATTGCCCTCAACCTTAATATCCAGGTTCTTCTCGATCACTCCGGGCAGTTCGGCATTAACAACAAATTCATCTTCCGTCTCATAGATATCCACCCGTGGAGACCAGGAGACGGCCTGGCCCGGCCCTGTTGCTTCAATATCAACAAGAACATCCTCAAATAACTTATTCACCCTTTCCTGAATGGATATAAGGTTTCTTATGGTTTCCCGTTTGCCTTTCATTGCATCCTCTTATCTTATAAGCAGTAGATGATTTACAGAGATAATTTTAACCTAAATTGAACGATTTATGATATTGGAATCCTGAAGAAGATAGAAACCATAAGTTCGACTCCAGTGATAAATGGTTGTTGGAAGCAATATGATAGACTCTTCAAGTCTACAGGGTCTTCAGTCCTTCCGCATATTCTCTCGTATTCAGTTTTCCTGTTACAGTATAGTTTATATGAGAGTTTATCAGTGCTTCAAGCCCTGAGTGGACCTCTTCAGTCAATCTCAACCGCCTGACCGTCGCAGGCCCGGTTCTCATGAGGTAATTGTAGACCCTCTGTACAGGCGGGCTGAGTTCGATAAAACCGTCTGCAGTATCTGCACAGCTCCTGCAGACGGTGCTCCCTTCGCTGAAATAAAACCTTCCAGCTATTCTCCCACACCTTACACATTGTCCAACCCTTGGTGCAAAGCCTGCAAGCGAGAGGATCCTCAATTTATAGAAGGTTAAATACAGTAAATTCCCCGGTTCCCTTTCAAGGGATAAAAGCATATTGAGAAGGAGCGGGAAAACCATACGATTAGGTTCTCTCTCCGGAAGGAGTCTCAGTGTTAGTTCGAGTATCTCGGATATCCCGATAAAAGAATCAGTAGATTCCCTGAGCATATTAAATGTTCTTATTATGTCGGACTGTGTCAGCCTTGGAAGGGTAGCCTGCTCTTTACCAAAGCAACTTATCCTTGCATAGGTGAGGGGCTCCAGGCTACTGCCGAACCTGCTGCCGATCTTCCTTGGGCTCTTTGCATACAGATTCAGTATTCCGTAAGAGGGTGTAAGATAGGTTACAATAAGGTCAGCATCAAGGTGGGGTCTGTTTCTCAGGACAATGCCCTCGGTCTTTTTTAACATTATGTTAGATAAATTGCCGGCTGAGAGCCTGCCTCTGGAGCAAGGCCCCGGGCTTTACATTATATTCCCGAAGTCCTCGGGTTTCAGATTTTTCAGCCATGCCTCCAGTTCGTCAGTATGCCTCTTCTCAAGTATATCATCTTCAACATATATGGGGACATGAAGCCTTAACGCTATGGCAACGGCATCACTTGGCCTTGAATCCACAGGTATCTCCTTACTACCGTTAAGCAGGTAAAGGCTGGCATAATAGGTGTTGTCTATTATATCTGTAACCACAATCCTTGATACCCCGACATTAAGCGTTGTGAGGATGTTTTTCAGGAGATCATGAGTCAGCGGTCTCGGTGTTATGACTCGTCCAAGGGCAAGGGCAATGGAGTCCGCTTCCGGCTTTCCGATCCAGATCGGGAGCATCTGAGCACCATCAATCTCCTTAAGCAAGAGGATGTACATCCCGCTTCTCGGGTCAAAAAGAAGTCCTTCTACCTTCATCTGGATCAGCATTACCGGTACCCTAATTCCCTTAATGTACCTGTTTTTTTTCTCCAGTCTTTTTTAACCTTGACCCATAACTCAATATAAACCTTCGTATTAAGCAAACCCTCTATTTCCTCCCTCGAAGCAATACCAATGGCCTTTAGCATTGCACCTCTCTTACCTATTATTATACCTTTTTGGCTCTCTTTTTCAACATATATGTTGGCGTTGATGATAATCATATCCTCTTTCTCTTCCCATTGAGTCACCTCCACTGCCACTGAATAGGGTATCTCTTCCTCTGTAAGGCTCATTATTTTTTCGCGAATTATCTCAGCCACCATAAACCGCTCAAGCTGGTCTGTAAATATATCATCGGGATAGTATTTTGGTCCTTCCGGCAGGCGATCAATTGTTTTCTCAAGGACAATCTCAAGGCCGTCTCCCCTTACGGCAGACACGGGTATTATTTCATCAAAGGGATAAAGCGAGCTGTATTTTTCAATAATGGGAAGGAGTTCGGTTTTCCTGATTGTATCTATCTTGTTAATCAGTAAAAAAACCGTCAGGTTTTTCCTCTGTTTAAAGAGGTCGATTATTGCTGCCTCTTCAGTCCCGGGCTTTTGCGGCTCGACCATAAGGAGGACAATATCAACCTCCTTGAGACTCTCCATCGCCTCTTTCACCATAAATTCA
>QIJG01000243.1 GCA_003232715.1 Nitrospirota bacterium | reverse complement strand
TTGTAAGCTTTTTGATCGTCATTGATTCTCACCTCCTTTCTTTGTGAAATCATACCACATATTGTCCGTGGATACAAGACATTTCCCCCCCGGATCATCAATAAAAAGCCTTGCTTATGAGAAGGAAGCGATATGACAGAATCTGAACGGTTTTAATTATCACTTTTGTCTCACCCGGATGGTGAGTCGTGATAATTGCCTCGGAGATGGACACGATGTCCATCGAGAATGAGTTCAGAGTCTGTCATATCGCTTCCAACAACCTTTCACCTCTGTATCCGGGTTGAAATATCTCCTGATCGCGGGTATCACACAACCTTTTTTACTTTTAAAAACTTTGCATTTATTGCCACTATCACTGTGCTTAAAGACATCAGCACGGCTCCCATTGCCGGGCTGAGCAGTATTCCGTATTTATAGAGTACCCCTGCTGCAAGGGGTATTGCAAATGCGTTGTAGCCTGTTGCCCATGCAAGGTTCTCGACCATCTTTTTGTACGTTGCACGGGCAAGACCGATAATAGCCACAACATCAAGGGGATTGCTCTTTACAAGGACGATGTCAGCTGCTTCAACCGCCACGTCTGTTCCTGCTCCAATGGCAATGCCGACATCCGCCTGTGCAAGGGCAGGGGCGTCGTTTACGCCATCGCCTGTCATTGCAACCACCAGCCCCCTCTGCTGGACCTCTTTTATCTTTGCCGACTTTTCATGAGGAAGGACCTCGGCAAAATAGTCGTCAAGATTCAGTTCTTCCGACACCCATTTGGCAACCTGGCGATTGTCTCCTGTAAGCATCATACACTTAATGCCCATTCCCCTGAGCATGGAGATTGCTTTCTTTGATTCAGGCCTGATGATATCAGCCAGTGCTATCGCACCCTTTAACCCTCCGTCAATTATTACAAACACAACCGTTTTTCCCTGAGATGACAATTCTTCGATTCGTTTATCCGTTATAGTCATATCATGTTCTCTCAGGTATCCCGGACTTACAACCTTTACCTCCCTGCCGTTTACCTTGCCTTCGGCCCCTTTGCCGGGTATCGCCATGAACTCTTCGACGGGGTATGTTTCGGAAGAATTTACAATCGACTTTGCTATGGGATGTTCCGAGTGTGCCTCAACTGATGCAGCATACTTGATGAGTTCCTTTTCGTCCATATTATCTGAAAGGATAATCGTATCGGTAACGCCGAACCTGCCCTCTGTGAGAGTGCCTGTCTTGTCAAAAACGATGGCCTGGATATTCCTTGCCCTCTCAAAGGCAATACGGTTTCTTATCAGCAGGCCGTTTTTGGCGGAGAGTGCAGTGGAGACGGCAACTACCAGGGGTACAGCAAGTCCCAACGCATGAGGGCAGGTTATAACCATCACCGTAACGGTCCTTTCAAGGGCAAAGGCAAAGTCCTTATTCATTATGACCAGCCATACAAACAATGTAATACCCCCGCCTGCAAGGGCGATTACAGTGAGCCACAGGGCGGCCTGATTCGCAAGGTCCTGTGTCTTTGACTTGCTCTCCTGGGCCTCCTTTACGAGGTCGATTACCTGGGAAAGAAATGAATCCTTCCCTGTCTTTCTTATTTCAACGGTAATCGACCCTTCACCATTTATTGAACCGCCTATGATCTTTGCCCCTGCTGTTTTTGATACAGGCATTGATTCTCCTGTAAGCATGGCCTCGTTTACTGATGTCCTGCCGTCAACGACATCACCGTCAGCCGGGACCTTCTCTCCAGGTTTTACCAGAACCCTGTCGCCCACCGTAAGTTTCTCCAGCGGCACATCCTTTAGACTGCCGTCGGGCAGTAGCAGGTGTGCCTCTGACGGCATGAGCTTTGCCAGTGCCTCAAGTGCACGCGAAGCGCCCATAATAGACCTCATCTCTATCCAGTGACCAACGAGCATGATGTCAACAAGTGTGGCGAGTTCCCAGAAGAATATCTTGCCGCTCAATCCAAAGACGACCACGCTGCTGTAAACATATGCCGTTGTAATCGCTATTGCGATCAGGGTCATCATTCCTGGTTTTACTGACTTCAATTCGTCGAAGAGCCCTTTGAGAAACGGGTATCCACCGTAGAAGAAGACAAAGGACGAGAGGGTGAAGAGCAGGTACAGATCGCCTGGAAACCTGATGGACTCACCGAGTCCTATGAACTTCTGGACCAGGGGTGAAAGCATAAGGATTGGAACGGTGACAATCAGAGATATCCAGAATCTTTTTCTGAAGTCGGCTACCATCCGGGCGTGATGGTCTTTATGGTCGTGGCCCTTGTGTTCCTTGTGTGTTGCGTCTTCATCGTGTTCCATGTCGTGACCTTCATACACGTCATGATTTTTTTCATGTTTTTCATGTCCCGAATGTTTACCGTGATCCATGGTTAATGTCCTCCCTGTATTAAGATTACAGGTTTCTGCAAGTTTATAAATTACCGTACTGGAAGAGTATGAAGATTATATGAATCAATCTCCTCATGGCCCTTTCTCAAAATGACCCAATACGGATATAATAGCAGGGGAAAATGGAAATTGATAGTACCTGTTGCCGGTCATTCGGTTATTCGGTTATTCATACAATAGGGGAGGGAGATACATGAGGATCCTGATTAGGTACGGTTTCTCAACTTTTTTTCACATTTCCTTCATACTGTATTCACAATCTTCATGTTTAATACTACCAGAAAAAATACAAAAAAGAGGTAAAAATGAAAAAAATATTTTTTGTTTTTTTGGGCCTGTTTTTCCTGTCGGCAGTGGTATATGCAAGAGGGTTTGATATGGTAAAAAAGGCGGGGGATATAACTGTAAAGGTTTCAATAGAAAAGGTCGTACCGGTTGTTGGAAAGAGCAATATTTCCGCGGAGCTTCTCAATACAAGGGAGGGGTCAATGACAGATGCAGAAGTTGAACTTGCTTACTTCATACCGGTAATGCCGGCGATGAAGTATGAAACCGCCGCGATGCAAAAGGGAAGCGCTTATACTGCCGTATCGGGACTTGCAATGGCCGGACAATGGAATGTTGATGTAAGATTCAAAAGACCGGACAGGACAGAGGTTTAATATCTATGAAAAGGAAATTTGCTGTTTCTATATCCGTTATAATAATCTCTCTGATGGTTATAAATGCCGGCTGGGTTTTTGCTGAGGGACTGGATTATAAAGAGAGGTTGAACGGATTGATAGAAGAAGCCGTCAAAAACAACCCGGAACTCAAGGCATTTGAAGAGAAGATACGGGTATTCAGGGAAAGGCCGGCCCAGGCTGAATCTCTTGAGGACCCACGGTTAAAATTATCGCTTGTCAATGTGCCCCTGGACAGCTTCAGACTCAATCAGGAGCCGATGACCCAGAAGCAGATATCAATTATGCAGAAGTTTCCTTTCCCCGGCAAATTATCATTAAAGGGGGCAATGGCTGAGCAGGAATTGGAGATTGTTAAAAAAGAGTATATGGAAAAGAAGAATGATATTGTAAAGCAGGTTAAAGTTGTTTACAATAATCTTTCATTTATAAACAAGGCAATTGAGATAACCGACAATAATAAGGCACTTTTAAAAGAGTTCATAAAGATAGCGGAGACCAAATATGCCGTTGGCAACGGGTTGCAGCAGGATGTGTTAAAGTCCCAGGTAGAGCTCTCAAAGATGATTGATCGTTTAATCGCTCTGAGGCAAAAGAAGCAGACAGCGATAGCACGACTGAATACCCTCCTGAACCGTCCCACTCAGATGCCCTTTAAAGAGATAGGGGAGATAAGGCAAACCGGATTTAACTTAACCTTTGAAGGTCTGCAGCAGATAGCTGTAAAAAACCGTCCGGTATTGCTTGGGTTGCGACATTTAATCAACCGATACAGGTTTGCCTATAAGTTTGCTAAAAAAGATTTTTATCCGGATTTTGATGTCGGGATAGGCTATGGACAGCGTGATGATAGCGCAACGGTTGAAAGAACCGATTTTGTTTCTGCTTTTGTAACGATAAATATCCCCCTGTGGTACAAGACCAGGGAAAGCAGGAAGGTGGCGGAAGAGGAGGCCAATGTCCGAAAGGCCACAGAGCAGTATAACTCAATGAAGAATAAGGTCTTTTTCCGGATAAAAGATATCCTGACGGAGATAGAGGAGAATGAGCAGCAGATCGAACTGTTCAGAACCGGGATAATTCCACAGAGTACGATGTCACTGCAATCTGCCATTGCAGGATACAAGGTGAACAAGGTGGACTTTATAACCCTCGTTAATAACCAGATAACCCTTTATGACTATGAGATCGATTATTACCGGTTTATCACCGACTATGAAAACAAACTTGCAGAGCTTGAAGCAGCAGTTGGGAAGAGACTGTTTTAGATTGCAGCCGGTTGACGGCTTGTCCGCTGGATAATGAAAATGAATGGAGGAAATAAAGATGGCAGTTAAAGTTAAAAAGGTCTTCATTACATTTGGCGTGTTGGCGCTCCTGCTGTTGGCGGGGATCCTGTGGTTTGCATTCAGGGGGGAGGGGAATCCGGCCTCCACGTCTTCCGGTGTTACGGCCGGTAAGGGGGGTAAAGGAGAGTCATCGAAAGCGAAGAGAAAGATAAAGTACTGGCAGGGCCCAATGGACCCGACTTATATCAGTGACAAGCCCGGCAAGTCTCCCATGGGGATGAAACTGATTCCGGTGTATGAAGATGAGGCTGAGAATGAGGCTGAGGGTGTGATCAAGATAAACCCTATCACTGTGCAGGACATGGGGGTGCGGACCAGGAAGGTCACGAAACGTCCCTTCTTTGCTACGATTCGTACTGTTGGCTATATCACATATGATGAGGAACTCGTCAAGGACGTTAATACGAAGATATCGGGCTGGGTGGAGAAACTCTATGTCGACACGACCGGTGAAGAGGTACGCAAAGGGCAGAAACTTCTCTCTATCTACTCCCCTGCACTGGTTTCTACACAGGAGGAGTACCTTCAGGCGCTTCGGTTCAAGGAGAAGACTTCCGATTCTACCTTTGTGAATGTGGTGAAGGGTGCGGATACGCTTCTTGAGTCCACGCGAAAGAGGCTCCTGTTGATGGATATCGATCCCGCTCAGGTCAAGGTACTGGAGGAACGGGGAGAGGTGCAGAAGAGCATGCTTCTCCATTCACCTGCCACCGGTACGGTGATAAAGAAGCCCGTATTTGAAGGCATGAGGGTGAATCCCGGGATGAAGCTCTATACCATCGCCAACCTTTCCCGTGTCTGGGTGAAGGTCTCCTTCTATGAATACGAACTCCCTTTTCTCAAGGTCGGTCAGGAGGCGGAGATGTCACTTCCTTACGAACCCGGTGTCTCCTACAAGGGCCGTATCACCTTCATTTATCCCTATCTCTCAAAAAAGACAAGGACGGTGCAGGCCAGGATGGAGTTTGAAAATCCGGGGTTGAAACTTAAGCCGGACATGTATACCAATATCGTGCTGAAGTCAAAGATCAGCTCGGATGCCATACTCGTGCCCTCTGAAGCGGTCATCCGGACGGGTGTTCGCAATATAGTGATCACGTCCCTGGGAGGCGGCAAGTTCCTTCCCAAGGAGGTCAAGCTCGGAGCTGAGGCTGAGGGATTCGTACAGGTCCTTTCCGGACTGAAAGAAGGTGATATAGCCGTAGTGTCAGGACAATTCCTCATCGATTCGGAGAGCAACCTGCGAGAGGCCATAAACAAGATGCTTGCAATCAAGAAGGCGTCACAGAAGATGGATATGAAGATGAAGAAGGAAGATGCCGGGCCTGAAGCCAAAAAGAAAGATGGTGCAACGTGCAACCAAGAAGGCGTCACAGAAGATGGATATGAAGATGGACATGAAGATGAAGAAGGAAGATGCCGGGTCTGAAGCCAAAAAGAAAGATGGTGCAACCAAGAAGGTGTCACAGAAGATAGATATGAAGATGGACATGAAGATGAAGAAGGAAGACGCTGGGCCTGGAGTTAAAAAGGAGGGCGCTGAAAGTAAGAAGGGTGCCATGCTCAATCCGGAGATGAGTAAGGAACAGAAGAAGCTGATGACAGAAGTGGTTGATGATTATACAGACATACACAGCGCGTTGGTTGAGGAATCTCCCGTTGCTGTGGCCGAAGGGGCGCGTTCCCTGTCCGTGACGGTCAGTAAGATAAAGGCATTGGACCCGGAGGGGAATCTGGAGAAAATTACACGTCCGATTGAGGACTCTATTGATGGACTCCTTTCCGGAGATATCGTGAAGGAGCGGGATTCCTTTGCAGCGCTCAGTATGGTGATGGCTTCCTATGTCAGGGGCGCCGGCAGGACGAGTGCACTTACCGCCGGAATCAAACTCTATTTCTGTCCCATGAAGAAGGAGTTCTGGTTGCAGAAGGCGGCTGATGTTCAGAATCCGTACCTCGGCAAGGATATGCTTGTTTGTGGAAATGAGGAGAAGTACTGATGCTTGAGAAGATAATTGAATACTCGATAAAAAACAGGTTTCTGATTATACTTGCCACTGTCTTTATTCTCCTCTGGGGTGTTTATTCTTTGGCAAATATGCCACTTGACGCAATTCCTGACCTCTCGGATGTTCAGGTGATTGTTTACACCAAATACCCCGGACAGGCACCTCAGGTGGTAGAGGACCAGATTACTTACCCGCTTACAACGGCCATGCTTTCTGTTCCTGGGTCGACTGTCGTGAGAGGCTATTCCTTTTTCGGGTTTTCTTTCGTCTACATTCTCTTTAAGGACGGGACGGACCTCTACTGGGCAAGGAGCC
>QIJG01000112.1 GCA_003232715.1 Nitrospirota bacterium | reverse complement strand
TGTTAAAGAGGACGAGGGGAAGATCAGGCGCCGGATTCAGAAGTCCATTACAGACGAACTAAAGGCAGGGGAAGAGATTGAAGAGGCCGTCCGACGCAAAATCCAGTCCTACTCAAGGAAGATAATAGAGGGTAGCTCTGAGTGGGAAGTCCTTTACAAGAAGTTCTTCAAAGAGGAGGAAGCAAAAAGAGGCAGATACTCGGGCTGATAAGATTCCTCCCGTATCTTTTTCTGATTCTCCTTTCCTTCTGTCTTTATTCAGGCCTGCCTGACAGAAGACCTGTAATATTTTCAATAGTCTTTATTCTCTTTATCTCCAGCACCTTATACAGGTATTCAAAACACCGCAGCGAGCTGTTTCTCCTGATATTCGGGGTACAGGCCTTTTTCGAGGCTTTTTCCCAGGTGAAGGATTCAGGTTGGCTTCACCTGGTAAATATCCCGCTTATGGTGGCTTCGGCCCTTTTCCTCAGCGTTAAGCCCTTTTTAATCCTGATGTCTTTGCAGCCCCTGCTTCATGGCAGGGAGTTATTCTCTTCAGAGCGTATGGATGCATTGGTTCTGCTGGGCATTGTTTTTCTGACATCACTGCCGGTCAACATCTATCTATATAAACTAAAAAACAGGATGAAGGATTACAGCAAGTCCTTTAATAAACTGAAGAGCCAGGCAAAAGAGCTTGCGGATAATGCCCCTTCTTTTAATGATGATACCCTGATGTCCCGTTATTTAACAGATGTCCTGGAGGTGGAAGATGACATCCTCGGGCTTTTGAAGATAGCTGAGAAGGCAATGGTGGCAGATGCGGTCAGCCTCTTTATCAACGAAGACAACGGGCTTGTCTGCAGGCTGTCCTCAGACAGTACCGGTATAGTTACCACTGGTGACGGGTTGATATATATGGTCTTCAGAAGCGGCAAACCCCTGCTCCACTATTCCGAATCTCCGGGGAAAGATATCAGGCCGGGTTATTTGTGTGATGCCGGGATTTCAGCGCTGCTCGCTGTTCCTGTCATGGAACTCTCAACATCCCTTGGTGTATTGTGCGCCGACAGTTCGAGATACCGGGCCTTTGATCAGCAGGACATAGGGTTAATGGAACTCGTAGCCGGTGAAATAGCCAAGATCCTGAAGCGGCAGAGGGTATATTCCCAGATTCAGCTATCGTACAGGAGTCTCCAAATACTGCATGAGGAGAGTGCGCCACTCGCAAGGTCGCTTGAGCTTTCAGCCCTTTGTGAAAGGATTGTAGAGAGCGCTGCAAGGGTTTCCGGGGGCAAGGTAGTCCTGTTATTGAAAAAAGGCCGTTCATACGAATTGTTTACAAAAGGGGCCGGGTATCTGAATGAAAAAAAGGTAACTTCTCTCAAGGGAACACTACTTGAGATGGTTCATGCCAACAGGGAGCCCCTTTATTATCCGGATGTGAGTGGATTCAGGACGAGGGTACTTCCATTTTATTTCAGAGGCGTAAAATCGGTTCTTGCCCTGCCACTTTTCCATGGGGCGAAGATTAAGGGCATACTGACGGTCCTTTCGGAAAGGAAGAATGCCTTCAATCCAATGCAGATTAATCTGCTGGAGATCCTGGTAAACCAGGCATCCGTAAGCATCTCGAATGTCCTTCTGCATGAGGAGATCAAGAAGATGGCCTTTACCGATGGATTGACGGGTCTCTTTAATCACCGCCATTTCAAGAAAAAGTTGAACGAAGAGTGCAAGAGGTCAGAGCGTTTCGACGATACGCTCTCACTTATAATTGCTGATATCGACCATTTCAAGAAGGTTAATGACACCTATGGACATCCGATTGGCGACATTGTGCTAAAGGGTGTGGCAGGGATAATCAGCAGGACCGTCAGGGATATAGATATACCGGCAAGGTACGGTGGAGAGGAGTTTGCCATCCTGGTGGTGAAGACAGATGCAAAGGGTGCCAAGAAGATAGCCGAAAGGGTAAGAAAGAATATAAAAGCTCATGACTTCAGGGTAGAAGGTCATCTGTTGAAGGTGACCGTGAGTATCGGCATAGCCTCATATCCTGCTGACGTAACAAGCGGGGATGAACTGGTCGAAAAGGCGGACCAGGCACTTTATGCTGCAAAAAAAGGGGGCAGGGACAGGACAGTGCTTTATGAGGATTTGAAATGAGATGCCTCGGCAGAGATGAACGGTTGTTGAGGAAGTATTTACCTCTGTATGCCATGCAACTGTTTCAACAAAACATTCCGGAGTGAAACTCAACCCGTGCTTTCTTGATGTCCTGAGTTCGAAATGCTTTCGGGATTGCCGGAAGGACAGGAGGAAGTGATCTCGATCAGACTTAAAATATATGTAAAGTTTTGAAAACCGCCCCATTTCGTTATCAGTACTGTTTCAGTGTTATCTTCCTCTTACTATAGTGCAGAAGCTTGCATAAAGACCGAGGACACTCGTAGACCTGTAATCCACGGAAAGGACCTCATCGATTCCGCCTGCCTGTTTTGCCGCATCAATGCTGGCATCGCCTGAAGCTACTATCCCCAAAATGCTTGTTGCACAAGCTTCTCCTGTTTTTGTTGCAGTTCCCGACCCCTCAGCATCTATAGGTCCTTGCACATCACTGTATAGTAGTGCTGGAAGCGGTGTAGCAACTGTTGCACATCCGTAGGAGACTAAAAGTACGGCTGCAAATGTCAACATTAAAAATATTCTTAGCATTTTTGTCACACTTCCCTCCCTTCAATTCTTTTTCTTGAGGTTAATAAATAAAATGGGGCGGTTTTATATTTTTGGATTCCATGTCATATTGTCTGCCTGCTCTGAACTATCAAGTAATTATAAATATGATTATTCCTCATGATAAAACCCGCTATAGCTGGTCATTTCCAGTTCACAAATCGGAAAAAAAAAGACTCTTGTTGTATCTATAGAGTGAACAGTTCTCGTAGTCCGAGGGCTGTCGACTGTTCTGCTCAGAACATTATTCGCAGTGAGCTGCGGGGAATTAGAACCTAAAAGAGATTAAATGCAGTAACCCTGACATAACGCCGGATCAGTTCAGGCATGACAAACTATTTCCCGGCTTCAGCTCAGTAAGCTTTCAACAACATTTATCCCCGGTTATTTATAACATCTATTTATAAAAATTGCATTGTATTGCAATACAAATTTCTTGGGAAACAGAGCAAAAAGTTATGAACCTGATTTAAAGCAGAGTGGAATGTAATATTTTCTTGATGTGATAAGCGGCAGGCGGTTTTCTTTTAAACCTGTGGCTTAGATGAGGTGTTTAATAAGGATTCGAACTTTCTTGCATTCTGAATGGCCACAGCAATCTGTTTTGAGATTACTCTGAGGGTCTCCCTTTCATCTTTAAAATCACTTACAACATTCTTGACGTATACGATTGCTCCGAATGGCTCATCGTCAGTAAATAAAGGGTAGATTATATTGCTCTTGTCCCCAGTCACTTCCTGTATCCTGTCTGCTGTTTCCACTGTTATGGCAGGCACTGTATATTCACGTGTATAATATGTCAAATAGACTTTTCTTTCTTTTATTGCCTTGACTGTAAGGTTGGAGGTATCTTTTGTTAATGAAAAAGAGAGACTGCTCAACGGCTTGTCCAGGCATGCAAGTGCTTTGGCGGACAGGTTGCTGTTGGTAAGCGCGCTGAAACTGACGTGGTCCCCTTTAGCCAGGAAAATACAGGATGCAGGATATCCCATTTTGAATATAAGGTTGTCCACTGCCATATCGAGTACTTCCTGCAGGTTATGCGTTGAAAGTATTCTGGTTGTTTCCTCAAAAAGGTGGTGGTTGTCATATACTTCTATGCCGAACAGGGATGCAATCTCCTTTGTCTCTAATTCCAGCGCTGTTGCGATGTCAACTATGGTTTCTTTCGTAGGATTAACTTTCCCGCTTTCAATCCTGCTCAAACTGCCTGGTGAAGCCTCGATTGCCAGCTCAAGTGAGAGTTGACTCAGGCCTGCACGTTTACGGAACCGTTTGATTTTTTGACCAACAGTCATACTTTCACCTCTGTTTATTATTGAGCAAACAAGGTTCTGATCACATTACATTATCCTATATCCTCAATTCCAACAAGCAGAATCTTTTCTTTTCCGGCAACCCTTTTAACTTCCTCGGCAAAACCTTTCCTGCTGAACAGGGCATAATATTCATTTCCTGTCCATGATAGTTTACTTGCAAGTATTATACTTTAAAGTAATGTTTTTACACACCAATGACTGCTTATACTGCAATGTAATGTATTAATCGTTTCAAAATAGTGTGGACAATTTATTTAAAAAATCCCTCCCAACCTCCCTTTGCCAAAGGGAGGGATCATTCCCCTCTTTGGCAAAGAGGGGCGAGGGGAGATTTTTAGATTGATATCGGTTCAATTATGAGACATTTAATAGATACTATTACGAGACGGTTCATCACAACGTTGGAGCTCAATCTTTTAATTTTTTCAGGATATGCTTTGCGAGATTATCATTAATTTCTCTATGCCTTGGAACCGGCTGACAACCTTTGCCTCAGGGTAGTTCATTATTATGATTCCAAATTATTGCTTCCGGTTACTTCCTCTGTTTATTTTTTTATGTTAGGGAGAACGGTTTACATAAACTGGATAGTGTATACCTGTAATTATACCAGATTTAAGGATGCAGGCAAGAAACAAGAATGGGGTCTTGTTTCTTGCAATTTTAAAACAAAACAGATAAGAAATATAAAGAATTTGTAAAAGCCGGGCCAGGAGGGAAGAGAATATGGAGGGAAGAGAATATGGAGGGAAGAGAATATGGAGGGAAGAGAATATGGAAGGAAGTGAAAGGTCAGAGCATATTGGGGAAAGAGGACTTTGTGAAAGGACTGATAGACTATGTAAAAGGGTATCGGGATGCAGTTAAAAATAACACCCCCATAAATTCTATATTACTTTTCATCATTTTGTTCCCCTTCTCAATTAGAGATAAGACCGATGTAGCCAGAAAGCCTCATTTAATAGGGGTCGAGACCCTTATATTTCTTTCCTTTTAATCTCTTTTTCCACACCTTTTTATTGTACCCACCTTTTAGTAGTTGAAAACTCTGGATTCCGGCTTAAAACTGCCGGAATAACAGATGGAAGGAGGGCACTAACCAAGACACAAATGGTAAGATAGAGTGTTACAACTCAATTCATATCGATGGTATTGACGGGTTCAATGAGAGACTGAAACTAAAAGTCTATTTTGCACGAGGAGAAATGAGCAACTTATCGAGCCATTCGTTAACTGTTTTTTTAGGTTTCTTTGCAATAATGAACCCTATTGCCAACACGCCTATTTTTATTGGATTAACGGGTGATGATGATCTGGCAACCAGGAAACAAATTGCGCTCAGATCTTTAATAACGGCATTTCTTATAGTCTTTCTCTTCTGCATCCTGGGAAAGGTGATTTTCGAGTTGTTTGGAATAACGCTGCCGGCATTCCGTATCACCGGTGGCGCACTTATTATTCTTGTCGGGTTTCAAATGCTGCACGGAGAACAGTCTACTATCCATAATCCCACCAAAGAGGACACCAGTAATGCCAAAGAGGCAAAATTAAGTATCGCCGTATCGCCGTTAGCAATGCCCATTTTAGCCGGGCCTGGTACTATTGCAACAGCAATGAATTATTCGGCCACAGGCAATATCCTGGAGATTGTTATTACCGTAACTTCCTTTGCCGTGCTCTGTGGAATTACCTATCTGTTCTTTATTTTCGGGCAACGTCTTGTTAAATTCATAGGTGTCAATGGAATAAACGTAGTTAACCCGCCTGATGGGTCTTATATTGGCCGTTATCGGAACACAAATGGTAATCCAGGGCATACATGAGGCAAAGATGCTTTTTTAGGACTTCAGTAAGTGTCTCACTTGCCAAACGGGCATACGGGATACCTGCACTCCTTGCAGTTGAGACAGAGGCCCCCATGCCCGAGTTCAGCCAGTTCCTCTGTTCCGATATGCTCACCTGTGAGGATCCGCGGGAGAACAAGGTCAAAAACGGTTGTCCTGTAATACATCCCGCAAGCGGGAATACCAAGAACAGGAATTATTTCAGATTGATGATTGATAATTGACGATTGACGATTTCTATCTTCCGACTCCCGGGTACTGACTTCCGACTTCTTTTCCAGGTATGCCACCAGAAACATCGCACCCGGCAGCGCTGCAGAGCCATAATATATTTCTCTAACTCCAAGATTTCTTATGGCAAAACGGGTTACATCATCAGGGTCGACTGACATCCCGCCTGTTATTATCAAAAGGTCTGCTCCAGCCTCAATTAGTTCTCTGAGTCTCGCCTCAATGCAGGATGTATCGTCAGGAGTAAAGTAAATACCAACAACCTCTCCGCCAAAGGCCTCTATTTTCTCCTTGATTATTGGGGCAAAGACATCATTAATCCTCCCGGAGTAAACCTCGTTGCCTGTAATAACTATGCCTGCTTTTGGTTTTCTTATTTCTTTAACCGAGATTATTCCCCCATCCCCTGATCCGGCCTTCGAACTCTGTTTTCCCCCAGCTAACTACGAGCGGTATCGCCCTGGTTCCGGCAACAATCTGTCCCTTGGTCACAAGGGTGTTGGAGTGAAGGGTTGCACACATAACATCACCAATCATATTGAACCTGCAGAGCGCGTCTTTCTGAACCCGGAGGATGCCTGTTCTCCCTGTCACGAGATTTATTTTCCCTTCCTTTGGTTCTCCCTGTAGTTGCACGCCTTCGCCGCTAAGGGCCTCAGCAAGGGCGTAAGCTGCGTCGTTTTCGTGCATCTGTCCTTCCGTGATATTCAGGACAAAAAGTCTGTCTTTGCCGAGTTTCTGCAGATGACAGATATCTTCACTGCACACAAGATGGCCTTTTCTGAATGCCCTACCCTTAAACTCTCCCTGTCGAATCTCTGTAATATCATGGGCCAGTACGGTCCCGACCGCCTGATCGACCGGTATTGTTTTAACATCTACACTCTTTCCGGTATCGGAACTATCAATATCGCACATACAAACCTCCTGAATCCATTCAAAAACCAGAAGAGCCCTTTCAAAAGCAGAAAGTATTTCCTTGAAATCCCGGTGACCGTGCAACGCCTCACAAAGACCACCGGACGAAACCGTTCAATGATATGACCATATTATTAAGCGTCTTCAATTTTGTAATATCCTCCCTCAGCACATGCCCTGCACAAGATACTTTCATTATTCCTTACCTCCCTCATATCCTGGATATACTCACCGCAGGTATCACACCTCACCCTGCTTAACGGCCTTCCCGGCATGTCCTGCGGCTGGATATCCAGCTCTACCTCCCGCGAGGAGAGTAACTCGTTATCAGGCATTATCCTGTATGCCTCAAGCTGGCATTGATATTTATTCTCTATCTCCGGGAAATACTCCCTTGCCTTCTCCCTTGCCTCTTCCCTTGCCACAACCCTTACAGCCCTGCCCGTATCGAGGTTTACAAAGGTTGCCGCCATCTTTCCATAATCCACAAAGCGCATGGTCCTCTTCCCGAGACTGCAACCGGTAACGGCCTGGAGTGCATCCGTGGCACACCGGTCGATCTCTACTACGAGATATATCTTCTTTCTGTCCCTGCCCCTGGGTTCTTCAATCCCGACTTTGTTTAATCCATAAATGGACATCCGGACACCCAGGACCTGACCCGGGCATAGATGTCCATGAACCCTTGCGGACTCTTCAAGTAATCTCTCGAAATCCGTTGTTGAAATACTCAATTCATCAGCTCCTTAATCCGGCTTTAAAAGGTATATGTCGTCTTTGGCAATGCCTGTTTGTCGAAAGCTCCGAAGCACTGTGTTCTTCTCATGTCTTAATCAGTTTAACCATTGTATCATAGAAAGATGAACTTCCACCAATCGGGTCTGTCATACAGACATTCCTGAGAACCGGGTCGACCCTCATGGCAGCATCTGGACAGAGACCGGTGAGCATAGGAGTACTCTATGGTACAATAGTTCTGAATGTGGGACTGGTTTTTACTCTTGTTGACCTGTAAAGGAGGGAGAATATGCATGATGATAAACATGGAAAAAACAGTTCCTTTTGTTGACCGGTTGAATCGGATGCCGTGGAGCATTCCGAGGGCCGGGAGTCGGGAGTCAGGAGCCCGGGATCAGAAGGTCCGGGACTGAAGGCTGAAGGCAAAAAGACTGAGCATTGTATGGTCTGTGGGGAGTTGCTTGTATATCGGGTCAGGGTTGAGGAAGTGAAATGTGTCTATTGCGGCAGGATTGATCAGGGACATATCT
>QIJG01000225.1 GCA_003232715.1 Nitrospirota bacterium | reverse complement strand
TTGCAAGGTTGCGCAGTATCATCCAGTCAGCTATGGAATCCCCTGTGGCTGCAACCACCTTTGGTACAGGCTGGGGCAGTCCCTCCGAGTTAATAAATGTGCCTTCTTTCTCTGCCCAGCTTGCAGCGGGCAGGATTACATCAGCGAGTTTTGCCGTTTCGGAAATCCTTATGTCCTGAACTATCAGGAGGTCGAGGCCTTTAATCGTCTCCTCAATACGGTCTGCGTCAGGCATGGTGACAAGTGGGTCCTCACCCATGAGATAGAGCGCCTTGACAGCGCCGGGATTGTATAGCATTTCATATAAGTCCTTGCCATTGTTCAGGGGCCTTACACCCATGAGCCAGGCGCCATAGGTGTTTGAGTAATCAGCCGGTATCTGTAATGCCTCGGGGCCCTCTCCAAGGAGCATGAGGAGATTGGCCGCAGCCCTTACTGTCTCGATACCCTTCTGATTCTCTGCTGCTGCTACAGTCATGGCCAGGAGGCGGCTCTCTGCCATAGTAAACTCCCTTGCCATTTCTGTAAATTCCTCTTCTTTTATGCCTGTTATCTCTGATACTCTTTGTGGAGTATAGTCCTTCACAGCTTCCTGAAGTTCATCAAGACCCTCTGTTGTGATATCCTTCTTCAGATGAACCCCTCCGGCCAGTGCATAGTTGATCAAGCCGTTAAGGAAGGCGGTCGAGGTCCCGGGCCTTATCCTTAACCATGCTGATGCATGTCTTGCAAGCTTTGTCTTTCTCGGCTCAACAACGATCAGTTTTGAGCCTTCAAGCTTTGCCTCGAGGAACTTGAGTCCGAAGATGGGATGGGTGGAGGTGATGTCTGATTCAAGGACGAGTATGACCTCCTTGCCGATTGGGGAGTCGAGCTTTATGGGGTTCAGTTTTATACCGTAAGTCTCTTCCATACCTTTTAGCACCCAGGCATAGCCGAGCCTTGCAGAGGTGTCCAGGTTGTCTGTGCCGATCGCTTCACGCATGAATTTCCGGAACATGTAATTGTCCTCAAGTGTTGTCCTTGTTGAGCCGATTGCCCCTATGGCCTCCGGGCCGTGTTTTTCCTTTATTGTCTTGAGTTTTTCAGACACATAATAAAGTGCCTCCTCCCAGGAAGCCTCCCTGAATTCACCGCCTTCCTTAATAAGCGGAGTCCTCAGCCGTGACTCACCATAAATGAAATCAAAGCCGAACCTCCCCTTTCCACAGAGGTCGCCGTTATTTACCCCCTTGCCCTCAACTCCTCTGACCCTCAGTATTTTTCCTTCCCTGAGGTCAAGGGTGAGAGTGCAACCGACTCCGCAGTAAGGGCATATACTGTCGCGGCTTTCAAGGAACCACGCCCTTGCCCTGTATTTATAAGGCTTTGCCCCCAGGGCGCCAACAGGGCAGGTATCAATGCACTGACCGCAGAATTCGCAGTCAAGGGTCTCTTCAAAGGCAGGGCTTATCTTTGTCTTGAAACCACGGCCGATCAGGTTTATTGCCCCAACGCCCTGGTGTTCCCAGCAGACCCTTACGCAGCGGCCGCAGAGTATACACCTGTTGGGATTACGGTCAATCAGGGGGCTTGTTGCCTCTGGATCGTGTTTCCTTTCACCGTAGAACCGGCTCTGTGAAGGGCCGTATTTATATGCAAGGTCCTGGAGGCTGCACTCACCGGCCTTATCACATATCGGGCAGTCAAGTGGGTGGTGGATGAGCAGTAGTTCGAGTACCGTTTTCCTTGCCTTTTGCAGCGCCGGGGTGTCGGTATGCACTACCATCCCGTTTTCAGCAGGTGAGGAACATGATGCCATCAGCTTTTTCTGCCCCTCAACCTCTACGAGGCAAAGTCTGCACCCCCCGTAAGGTTTCAGCCTTCTGTCCCAGCATAGATGGGGTATGTATATGTTGTTCTCCCTTGCCACATTAAGTATTGTCATGCCTTTTTGGGCCTGGAGTTTTTTGCCGTTAATCGTCAGTTCTATCATCTAATCAAGACCTCCTGAGCAAAGTTTTAAATACGGATTCCTAACCTGCAACTTTATTCCTTCCTCTCAACCGTCACCTGCATCTCCTCCCCCTTAAACATATCTCCCGGGCCTACCTTAACCGCATTGAATTTGCATTTTTCATAGCAGGTCCTGCATTTGATACAGAGGGCCTGGTTGATCAGGTAGGGCTTTTTCTTCTCTCCGGTTATCGCAGTCTGAGGACATGCCCTTGCACAGACGCCGCAGCCCTTGCATGCCTCCGCATCTATGTAGAATGTTGAGAGCTTCTTGCAGACCCCTGCCTTACACCATTTCTGATGTATATGTGATTCGTATTCGTTCTTAAAATACCGTATTGTGGTGAGTACCGGATTTGGCGCTGTCTGACCAAGCCCGCACAGCGCTGTCTTTATGATATCGCCTGAGAGGTCCTCAAGGAGTCCTATATCATAGTCTTGCCCCCGGCCTTCCGTAATATCAATCAGCTTGTCAAGCATTACCCTCGTCCCTATCCTGCAGGGAGAACATTTGCCGCACGATTCATCCGAGGTAAACTCAAGGAAGAACTTTGCTACGTTTACCATGCAATTGTTGTCATCCATTACAACCATTCCACCGGAACCGACAATGGCTCCTGTCTTGACTATATCCTCATAGGTTACAGGTGTGTCAAGGAGGTGTTCAGGGACACAGCCGCCTGATGGCCCCCCGAGCTGGACTGCCTTGAATTTCCTGCCCTTTTTTATTCCACCGCCTATATCGAATATGATTCTCCTCAAAGGAGTGCCCATCGGTACCTCGATCAGTCCGATATTGTTAACCGCTCCTGTAAGTGCAAAGACCTTTGTACCGGTTGATTTTTCCGTGCCGAGATTGCGGAACCATGACCCACCGCTGAGGATGATCTGAGGGATATTTGCATAGGTCTCAACATTGTTAAGCACAGTTGGTTTACCCCATAGGCCCTGATTTACAGGAAAAGGAGGTCTGGGTATGGGCATGCCCCTCTTGCCCTCAAGGGAGCGCATCAGGGCTGTCTCCTCACCACACACAAAGGCCCCTGCTCCCTCGTATATCTCTATGTCAAGGCTGAAGTCGGAGTTTAAAATATTGTTACCTAAAAGCCCTAACTCATTTGCCTGGTCTATGGCAATCTGCAGCCTCTTAACAGCAAGAGGATATTCCGCCCTCACATAAATATAACCCTTTGTTGCCCCGATAGCCTTTGCCGCTACTATCATCCCCTCAAGCACAACATGTGGGTCGGCCTCCATAATACTACGGTCCATAAATGCTCCGGGGTCACCTTCATCCCCATTACATAGTATGTACTTCTGATCTCCCCTGGCCATGGAACATAATTCCCACTTGAGCCCCGTTGGAAAACCTGCACCACCGCGTCCCCTGAGCCCTGAATCTTTCAGTTCTTTTATTATCCGCTCCGGAGTCATCTCCGTCAGTGCCCTTGCAGCCGCCATATATCCATCCCTTGCAATATAGTCTTCAATGTTTTCGGGATCAATGAGGCCCTTGTTTCTCAAGGCCCTCAGTACCTGATACTTAAAAAATGGTATCTCATTCATGGAAGGGATCGTTGTTTTTTTCAGGGGTTCATGGTACATGAACTTTTCTATAGGTCTGCCTTTAAGAAAATGTTCTTCTACTAAATAAGGAATATCTTCGGGCTTGAGCTTTTCGTAGAATATCTCGCCGGGATGTACTATAAGAATTGGCCCCTGTGCACAAAAGCCGTTACAGCCTGTGAGGGTTATTGAGATTTCATCTTCCATCTTCCTCTTCTTGAGTTCCTCAAGCAGGGCATTCCTGACCTTCAGGCTCCCTGTTGCTATACATCCCGTTCCTCCGCACAACATCACGTTTACTCTATACCGTTCCATCTATGCTACCTCCGTCTCCATTATCGTTATACGAAATGCGAAAATATTGCATACGAATAACTAATAAGATGTCTCGCATCCCCTTACGAGGGCCAGGTCTTCCACAACCCTTCCGCCGAGGATATGTTCTATAACTATCTTTCTTGTCTTTTCTTCATTGAGGTCACAGTATTTTACAGGAGGTTCATCCAGAATCTGAACCGTGATCATCGGTTCACGGCTGCAAAGCCCTGCACAACCGGAGGTGCTTACAGCTACGTCTGCGGCCCCGTTTTTCTCTAACTCTTCAAGTATAACGTTCATTATCTCTCTTGCCCCTGCTGCAAGACCACAGGTGCCCATATGGACTGTAACCTTTGCCCTGAAAGCCCCTTCTTCCCTGAGGGCTGTTTTGGCTTTGTATTCTTCTTTAATCTTTTTCAGATCTTCTACCGTAAGTTTTGCCATTGTGCGGCCTCCTTTCTGGTTATTAAGCTAAAGGATGAAGGTCTTTCTCACGACACCCTGTCCACCTGTCACTACTAAGTATATTGTTTTATTGTCTCGGATACCTTGACAGGGTCAACACTCCCATATATGTCGTGGTCGACAACTACAACAGGAGCGAGTCCGCAGGCACCGAGACACCGTACAGTCTCAAGGGAGAACTTTTTGTCCTCTGTGATCCCCCCCTCATCAATCCCGAGGTATTCCTTTACTTTATCGAGTATCTCAGCAGCCCTCTTAACATAACAGGCGGTGCCGAGACAGACCCTGACGTTATGTTTTCCCTTGGGTTTCATGGTAAAGAATGAATAGAAAGAGACGACCGCATGCACCTCGCTGACGGGGAGGTTAAGTTCTTTAGCTATGATACGCTGAACGGCAGGAGGCAGATATCCGACTACGCCCTGTACCTTCTGCAAGACAGGGATTAATGCGCCGGGTTTGGTTTTGTACTTCTCTATAACCTCCATTATATCCTTCAGTTTTGTCTCTATATCTTCTTCCGCTTCAGGCCTTTCTTTCCCCGATGTTGCCTTTATGGCAGTGAACGCCTTTTCAGTGACATCAATCAAAAGCTGGGGAGAGAAGGGTTTTGGCAGATAATCTATGATGCCGAGCTCAAGGGAGTCTTTTATGCTTTCCTGAGAGGGATAACCTGTGATAACGACTATCCCGGACCCCGGGTTGTTCTTCCTTATCCAGCGTATTAACTCTATTCCGTCTACCTCGGGCATCTTTAGGTCAGTGATAATGAGGTCAAAGTCTACTTTCTTTATCATATCCATGGCCTCACGGGCTCTGGTAGCACCCTGGACACTGTATCCCTCCGGAGCGAGTATCCTCTCGCAGCTTTTTATAACAACCGTCTCATCGTCTACTATCAAGACACTCCCTGCCATAGAATAACCTCCGTAATTGAATTTTAAAATATATAAAATATAATATACATAAGGATTATGCAGAGCAGGTGAAAAAATTCATTTTCGATACCTTAAAGTACCTTTCACCAACCTCCATCCTTTTCCTTAATTAAATTAAAAAGATTGCAAGTTTTATAATATAGTTTTTATCGAGTTAATGAATTTTTTCACCTGCTCTGTATAATCCCGACAAGATAATCAAAACAAGGCAAAAATCATCAGTTTACATTTCCAGGGGTATCACCTTTGCAAGCCACACAAGCCATCCCTCCGAGAGGTGTTCCTTGAGGAGGGAACAGATGACGTCATTGGCCTTCCCGTTGGTCTCTTTTATCTCAGCGGTCATTGGTGAGGCTATATCCACAATCTTTCCCGAGCCTGTAAGCAGCCTGGCAAAGGGTTCTCCTGCTTTCACTTTATTTACCTTCAGGTAATCAACATAAAGCATCTCCCCGGCGGCCATCTCGTATCTCAGGTCATAGCCTGTCTCCCAGAGTCCTGTCTTTGTCGGCCTTGCCCATACCCCTTCCTTGTAAAATATTACGGGGTTCTCCTTGTCCCGTAGAGGCACCAGATAGTCCCGGAACTCATCTATATAAGCCTGCCTCAGGATCCAGCCCCTCTTGTCAAATACCTTCCTGGCAACATTTAACATAAAATCGGGGGTAAAAGGTTTTTCAATATACTCAAAGGCCCCAAGTCTTATGGATTCCTTTGCATCTTCCAGTGTGGGGATCCGTGCTTCACGCAGAACCTCAATTCCCGATATGTCCGGCAGGCGGATATCGGTAATCAGGATGTCGTATTCCTCTTTCTCAAGCTGTCTCAGTGCATCTTCACCCTTGCCCACTGCAGTTATATTGTAACCCTCTGCCCCGAGTATCCTCTTGCAGCTAAGTGTCACAACAGGGTCGTCATCAAGTACAATTATCTTTCCTTTATCCATGAGCACCTCCTTATCATTACAAGTCAAGTTACAGCAATTCCTTTGCCACTTTTCATGCGAGGGGGGATGGATGATGAACCCCCTGAAAAATAAGGAAAAATTATTTTTGACTCCCCCTTCTATTCATGATATGCCCCTATTCACTGTATATAAAAAATATATATACTCTTAACATTATATATCATATTCTGAAATTCGTCCATCCCTGAACTCTCATTTCTTTGGAAAGCTTTGACCGTGTTTCAGGATATTACCGAATAATCCGTTCCATTGTCCTCCTGATGATTGTATACTAATACTTGCTGAACTTTGAAGAATATTTATAAGTATTGTTGAAGAATTTCCATTTTTTATGCTAACATTTAATCATATTTGCAAAAAGTAAACTCCTTTACCTTTCAATAATATAAGGGCATATTAATGAAAACCAGCAGCGGCAAGAAAATTTGTCAGGACCTTTATAATGCAGCGATATAATGTAATCTCATGAAACACGGCAAGAATATAAAGTTTTTACTCCTGCTTGCAGTATTTGTTCTTGGTGTTTCTCTTGGTTTGTTTTTCTGGGATAAGATAACTCTTCCGTATTCAAACCCATGGGGTGTCACTGGGGTGCTTACGGTTGCAAAGTATAATCCTACCAATGATTCGGTTAGGTTTGCGGTCTTTTTGTTCATGCCTTTACTGCTGCTCTTCCTGATGTACCTTCTGAACATTGGTGGTTTTAACAGTATCTGTTTCAGGGGTAACCCCGATTTTTCCGAATATGATTCTCTGGACGTTTTACCATTACCGTCAGTGAATAAAAAGTTCTTTGCGGTAATCTTACTGTTGTTTGCAATCATATCCTCAATTAATATTCCGAACTACCGTTCTACTGGAAAATTCGATGCAATGCACGAAGGCGAGACTTTGGGGCCTGCTCTGTCCTATATGGCCGGGGAGGTACCATATAAGGATTTTTTGTTTCTGCACGGGGTCTTTGAGGACCCTGTCCGTTCAGTCGTGGCCTTTAAACTTTTCGGGAAGTCAATTGGTTCAGTCAGGGCTCTGGAGTCCATCCTTAAAGTTTTTTTATTCATAATGCTTGCCATTTTCCTGATGCAGATATTCCGTGGCAATTATCTGTACTACCTTATTGTTTTTCTTACCCTGACCCTTTTCTACAAACACATCTTTGGTTTTTCAAGAAGATTAATGTTTTTTAAAACCATGGATATAACCACGTTTTCATTTCTGGTAACCGTTCCTGTACTGTACCGTTTTTCAGACCTGAAGCGGATTAATCCGAAAAAGTTCCTGATAACCGTTTTTTTCTTTTCTTTTATTCCACTGGCTTCCTTCGGTTATTCAGTCGACAGGGGAGCCTATCTGTTTGCAACCTACCTGATTGTATCTCCAATTTTGTACTTTCTCTTCTTTCACAAAAGTCATTTCAGACGTCATTATCTGGCAGCTTCATTCTTTGGGCTCTTGGCGGCGATTCTGTTGTTGAACGTTCTGTTCCGCGGAGCCTTTTATGATTTTTTTGAATTTACTTTTCTGACTTTGACAAAGTACAGGGGGTTGCAGGGTGGTTTTATCTATCCTATTGAGCAGATAGCTTATTTGGCGGTTTGTGTCATTATAGCAGCAAATACTTTTTGGGTTGCTTATAAATTCATGCAGGAGTTGTATCTGAATAACGGAAAAGTCAGGCCTGCGTTCAGACAATTTATTGAAAAGTATTTTATAGAATTCTGTTTGTTGCTGATGTCTATATTCTTTTACAGAAGTGCCTTGGGACGTTCCGACTGGATGCACGTTGGCTACAGTTCTTCCCTGACCTATATACTGTCCTTATATATCCTGATAAAACATTATCTGCACGGGATTCTTCAGAGAGAAAGATTCAATAAATTCAGGAAAATTCTCGTGTATACAGTGACTTTTATAGTTATTGTGAGTTCTGTCGGAGGTATTTACAGGATATATAAGAAAGATCTGATTCCGATTAAAGTGAAAGACTCTGAATTTATTCTTGATAAATATAAGGCAACCATAAAGTTTCTGAAGAATAACCTTAAGGGTGATGAAAAGTTTTTTACTTTTACAAATGAGGCAAGCTGGTATTATTTTATAAATCAGCCGGCGCCAACGCGATTTCCGGCGTTAATATACGCTATGCCGTATTTTTATCAGGAGGAAGTGGTTGAAGATTTAAAGAAGGCAAATATAAAGTATGTCCTCTATACAAACAGTGACTGGTATAATTCCGTCAGTGGTTTTGACTTTGAAGGCTTTTCCAATGCAGTCAGGTTTCCTATAGTCCTGGCTTATCTCAAGAAGAACTTTGTCTTTTATAAGATGATTGACGACAATGAAATCTGGATCAGAAAGTCCGACCTTCGTAGTCTGTCTTAGCCACAGGGGAATAATGCCTTCCGAACTTTCATAACACCTTCTGTTGTTTTCTTAGTTTCTTCATCCCCGGCAATATGGTAGAGATAAGCTTTTTTATGTTAGAATATTTACATTATGGAAGAAGTCGGTATTGTAAAGAGTATTGAGGGGGTAATTGCAAAGGTTCTTGTCGAGCGTCAGAGTGCCTGTGACAAGTGTAACGAGGGCACATGTCACGTTTCTGATGGCGGTGCACTTATAGAGGCCCTCAATATCGCCAAGGCAAAAGAGGGGCAGAAGGTCAAGGTTGTATTTAAACCCTATACATACTTGAAGGGTACAATTCTTGTTTATGGTCTCCCGGCACTTGCGCTTATAATCGGAGCGGTTCTTGGTAAGGAATTCCTTCCCTGGTTCTTTAGTGGAGTTGATCCCAACCTGCTTTCTGCTGCCGGTGGATTCGGTCTCTTTATTCTTACCTTCATTGCTGCCAGGCAATTCAGTTTGAGGATGGAGAAAAAAACGGAATATAAGCCGGTTGTCGAAGAGATACTTGAGTAATTTTTTTGGATATTGAATTCCGTTCACAACAGAGGGGTATATGGCTAAGCATGATGTTTCCATGATCAGAAACTTTTCGATTGTGGCACATGGTGGTGCCGGCAAGACCTCTTTAGTGGAGGCCATACTTTATAGTGCAGGTGCCGTTGACCGGATGGGAAGCGTGGAGGCAGGGAGTACTGTAACCGATTTTGATCCTGAAGAGATAGAGCGGAAAATCACCATATCTTCTGCCGTTGCCTGTTGTGACTGGAACGCCTGCAGAATGAATATCATTGATACCCCCGGGTTTATTAATTTTATTGAGGATGCAAGGGGCTGTCTGAGGGTATCGGATGATGCCCTTTAAGCTCGCGGGTTCCATGGCCATAAAAACGCTGCATCCGAGGCCAAAACGGTATTGCTTGAACCCGTCATGCGGGTTGAGGTGACTACACCCGACGACGCCCTTGGCTCTGTCATCGGAGACCTGAATGCAAAAAGGGGAAAAGTTCAGGGCGTGGAGCCCCAGGCTGGTGGAAACCAGAAGATAACAGCCCTTGTTCCCATGGCGGAGATGCTTACATATGCCACCCAGCTTCATAGTCTTACCTCCGGCAGAGGAATCTATTCCATGGAGTTTTCTCACTATGAAGATCTCCCCGGACATATTGCACAGAAGCTTATTAAAGAGAGAAAGGCGGAAAAAGAACCAGGTAAGGAATAAAAGGCAGTATGCCCGCAGGTGGAGGCTTTTTGAAGGCCCTTATGAAATTGACAAATATACCCGTATATTTTTAAATTAAAAGATAAAATATTGTTTGCAGGAGGCAAGATGCAGAAGACTGTTGAGGATATCAATCCCACTAAAAAGAAATTTGTTGTAGAGATACCTGCTGATGTTCTTGAACATAAGATAGAAGATGCACTCAGGAATCTTGGCAGAACCATGAAAATTCCAGGTTTCAGGCCTGGCAAGGTCCCGCTTTCTCTGCTTGAAAGGAGATTTGGTAAAGATGTGGAGATGGACGTGATTGAGCGGGTGATCCCTGAGTACTATGTAATGGCGATCAAGGAAGAGGCCCTGTTTCCTGTTGCAGCTCCGGTTTTTGAAGAGTACGATTTCAAGAGGAAAACACCCCTTAAAATGACCTTTACAGTAGAGTTCCTTCCGGAGATAAAAGACCTGAATTATGAGGGTTATACTGTAAAAGAAGAGACGTTTGATGTAATGGATGAGGAAGTGGAAGATACCGCAAAACGTCTGCTGACGGAGAAATCCACTTATGAAGTGGTTGATGATACAATCTCCGATGGAGACCTTGTGGTGGTTGACTACGAGATTGTCGAGGAGGATCAGGAGGTTACAGGCCAGTTTATCAAGATTGGCAGTGATATCATTCCTCAGGAGATATCGGATGCATTAAAAGGCAGGAAGTCAGGGGAGCCCTTCGAGGTCTCCGCAGCATTCCCCGATGATTACGTCAACAAGAATTTCTGCGGCAAGACCCTCACCCTTAAAGGGAGCATTAATGAGGTGAAGAAGTTAAAAAAGGCTGATCTAAACGATGAATTTGCCAAGGACCTTGGATATGACGATCTGGAGAAACTGAGAGAAGCTGTCAGGGAGTCTCTTGAAAATGTAAAGAAAGAGATGTCTGAGAACAAGCAGAAGGCCGGACTTATTGAACAGCTTGTGAAGGACAATGAGGTTGAGATACCCGGGAGTCTTCTTGACTCGGAGCTTAATGCCCTCGTTGCTGAAGAGAAGAAAAAGGATTCGGAGCTCGATATTGAAAAGGCAAGGGAAGACCTGAGAGAGAAGGCCATCAGGAATGTTAAGGCCAATATCATCCTTGATGTGATTGCAGCGAAGGAGAAGGTGGAAGTTACAGAAGACGAGATGAAAAAGAGAATAATTGAGATTGCAGGCAATATGTATCTCAGTCCGGAGAATTTCATAGACTTGTACCTCAGGAATGAGGGTGCCATGGCTGGATTCAGGCAGAATATAATCAGGGAGAAGGCCCTTGAGATTGTATTTCAGAAAGCTGTCAGGGAAGTAGGTAAAAGTGATAAGGTAGAGACCAGTGATAGTGAATAGTATCCGTATAAACTAAAAGTAGAAGATCGTCACTAATCTGCTGACACTGATTTTAAACCAGGAGGAGAGTAAAGAGATGAGTTTGATTCCTATTGTAATAGAACAGACGGGAAGGACGGAGAGGGCCTATGACATCTATTCAAGGCTGTTAAAGGACAGGATAATTTTTATCGGTACACCTATAGACGATCATGTGGCCAATACAGTGATTGCGCAGCTTCTGTTCCTTCAGACGGATGACCCTGAGAAGGATATCCATGTCTATGTCAATTCTCCCGGCGGGGTTGTCTCTTCGGGACTCGCCATCTATGATACCATGCAGTATGTAAAGCCTGATATTGCCACCTATTGATGGGGGCACTGCTTCTGTCGGCAGGGGCAAAGTCAAAGAGGTTTGCCCTTCCCCATTCGAGGATAATGATACATCAGCCGATGGGTGGTTTTCAGGGACAGGCCACTGATATAGAGATCCATGCCAGAGAGATTCTCAAGATGAAGGAGATTCTGAACGGGATTCTTGCGAGCCATACATCCCAGCCTTATGACAAGATTCAGGCAGACACGGACAGGGATTTTTTCATGTCGGCAGAAGAGGCAAAGGAGTACGGGCTTGTTGATGATGTGATCTATTCCGTCAAGAAAGAAAAAGAAGA
>QIJG01000144.1 GCA_003232715.1 Nitrospirota bacterium | reverse complement strand
CCCAGATGCGCTATGGTGATGATGTCATTACAAGGATAGTCCACGCCACTGAGGGCGGTGGGCTTAACGACCTCAGAAAGGCCGTCATTACAGACATCAACGACCTTATCTCCCCACTTACAGCAAGGCACGAAATAGAGTCCCGGCATATTGAATCTGTCGTGGTCTCCGGCAACACAACGATGATCCAGCTCTTCTGGGGATTCAATCCTGCCTACATAAGGGAAGCGCCTTACATACCTGTAGTAAATTATTTTCCTGTATGGAAGGCTTCCGAGGCAGGCATCAGGACAGGCAGGAACACGCCTGTGTATACAGTGCCGTGTGTGGCAAGTTATGTAGGTGGAGACATTGTTTCAGGTGTGATTGCCACAACAATGCATAGAAACCCCGAGATATCACTCTTTATGGACATCGGAACAAATGGGGAGATAGTGGTAGGCAATAACGAATGGATGATGACGGTTGCCTGTTCGGCCGGACCATGTTTTGAAGGCAGCGGGATAAAGTATGGCATGAGGGCCACTGACGGTGCTATCGAGTCAATAAGGATTGATCCTGAAACATTCGAGACTGAAATAAAGGTGATAGGTGACACAAAACCACTCGGTATATGCGGCTCGGGAATGATAGACGCTATCTCTGAAATGTTTCTGACAGGAATACTCGATCAGCGGGGCAAATTTGTCGGAGAGAGTGCGTCTTCAAGGGTCAGGGAGGGGGAGGACGGCACGGAATTTGTGATTCACCATAATGCCGAAGGTGGCATTGTACTTACAGAGGTAGATATAGAAAACATCATAAGGGCAAAGGCCGCCATCTATGCAGGCGTGTCCCTTCTGCTTAAGGAGGTCGGATTCACCCTTGATATGATCGAAAAAATCTATATAGCCGGAGGCTTTGGCAAATGTTGAAAGGGCAATACTGATAGGTATGTTGCCCGACATCCCGAAGGAGCGGTTCCACTTTATGGGAAACACCTCGGTTGCAGGGGCCTATCTGTGCCTTCTCTCAAAAGATATGCGCAGGGAGGCTGAAGACGTGGCCTCAAGGATGACCTACATAGAATTATCTGCAAAGGGAGGCTTTATGGACGAATTCATGTCAGCCATGTTCCTTCCACATACCGACATTGAACAGTTTCCAACCGTCCAGGCACTATTGGCAAACAAACAGGGTTGAGACGGGGCTATTGCAGACCTGTCAATCCCAACTTATTATCTTAAAAAAGTGTTCATATAAACGGGGCTGCCTGACAGGGTCCAGTTCCTCATCAAAGGCTATCCCTACGAAGTAAAGCTTTCCCATATTGGATAACCATACAATTCTGCCTTCTGCAGTATCGTTTTCCTTAATCCCTTTTACTGATATAAATGTAATTTCAATTGTTACAGGGGTACCCTTTTCTAAAGGAGCATAAGAATAAACTCCCATACCCGACTGTGAAATGCTTGCAACCATAGTTTCAATGGGCTGTGGGTTTTTGTCGTTTTTTACCTCAACAACCGCCGTTGCCAATATTGGATATCTATGATGTCTGCGGAGATTTTGGATCATTTCCCCATACTTTCAGGTTCTCCGGAACGGCCCTTCTTCTTTAAATTAAGGAGTTAACCCTTTCCGGAATTCAGAAGATCTCTTAACTCCTTGCCTGTCCTGAAATATACAACCTTTTTCCCCGGAACCTCAACAGACTGCCCTGTCTTGGGGTTTCTTGCCTTTCGCGGATTTCGGGTCTTGATTCTGAAATTACCGAACCCCCTCAACTCTACCTTTTCACCCTTGCCAATGGCCTCACTGAGGGTCTCAAAAAAAGTCTCAACTATTATCTCGGCCTGCTTAAGCGTAAACCCCTCCAGCCTCTCAGAGACTTTCTCAATAAGCTCAGACCTGGTCATAACCCCTCCTTGATTATTCAGATTTCGGTTTTAATAATACATGGTATATTTCAGGCTGACGGTGCCAAGAATTTCTTTAAACTCCTTCGGTATACGACTGGTTAGCAGATCAAATATTGATGATTTCTCTTTTTTTGACACCACATTGGGCTCACCTTTAATCCCTCCAAGGCTGGCAGCCTCCATAATGGCATCCTGGAGATCACCAAGGGCATCAACCAAACCCACTGCTTTTGCCTGTCTTCCTGTAAAGACGCGTCCATCAGCAATCTTCCTGACACGTTCGTAAGGAATTCCCCTACTCTCAGAGACAGCCCTGATAAACTGGTCATGGACATCATCAAGTACACCCTGCAGGATGGCCCTGTCCCCTTTACCTATTCCCCTGAAGACAGATGCCAGGTCCTTGTGTTTCCCACTCTTTATCACCTCTGTCCTGATTCCCAACTTATCCATAAGACCCTTAAAATTCGGTATCTCCATGATTACCCCGATTGACCCTGTAACGGTCCCGGGGTTGGCATATATTTTCGTTGCCGGAGCAGATAGGTAATACCCACCTGAAGCCGCCACAGACCCCATCGAGACGACAACGGGTTTCACCTTCACCAGCTTGCCCACCTCCTCATAGATCTCCTGAGATGGTCCAACGGCGCCTCCCGGGCTGTCTACTCTTAGAACTACAGCCTTTACACTTGAGTCTTTCATGTATTTCCGGAGTTGCTCGATGGTGCTTCCTGAAGAGACGATCGGGCCTTCTATCCTCACAAGAGCTATCTTCTCCCCTATCGGCATATACCTGCCGACAAAAGTCACAACCAGGCTCACAAGGATAGTAGCCAACAACAGTATCGCTAATATCACACAAAGTTTTTTCATTTGTCTCCATAAAGAGCGTCAGGATCCGGAATCAATTACTTAGCGATACCTGAGCTACTCATTCGTTTCATGTTTTAGCGTTTTCAGACTAAGTCCGATCTTTCGACCTTCCACCTCCACCTTGATAATCCTGACGACTATCTCATCCCCATCCTTATAAATCTCGTCGGGCTTTTTCCCGCCGGTATCAATCTCCGAGGAATAGATAAGGCCCTCCACCTCGCCTTCGAGCTCGACAAAGATGCCGAACTCAGTATGTCTCAGTACCTTGCATTTAACTTCGTCACCGAGCTGAAAGTCTGCAGGTATCTTCTCTTCCCAAGGGTCCGTGACAAGCTGTTTGAGACCAAGGGCCATCCTCTCTTTTTCCGGCTCCAGGCTCAGGATAACAGCTTCAATCATCTGTCCTTTACGCAGGATTTCAGATGGATGCCTGACATGCTTCGTCCATGACATATCAGATATATGAAGCAGGGCATCCACTCCCTCCGGCAATCCGATAAAGGCTCCAAATTCCGTCAGACTCCTTACCCTGCCATTTATACGCCGACCAACCTCATATCTCTCGGCAACGAGTTTCCAGGGCTTTGGCTTCAGCTGCTTGATTCCCAGAGAGACCCTCCTCTCCTTTGGATCAACCTTCAGTATCTGTGCATCTACAAAATCCCCGACCTCCATATAATTTGACGGATGCTTGGGTCTGGGAGACCAGTCGAGTTCAGACACATGCACCAGTCCCTCCACCCCGTCTTCAATCTCAACAAAGGCACCATAATCAGTAAGACTTACCACTTTGCCACTAACCACGCTGCCGACAGGATACTTCTCTTCAATATTAAGCCATGGGTCGGATCTTTTTTGTTTATATCCCAGGGTAACCTTTTCTGTCTCAGGGGCAAAGTTGACCACCATAACCTCAACCTCCTGTCCAACATTAAAGACATCGGATGGATGTCTTATCCGTCCCCAGGATATGTCGGATATGTGAAGAAGGCCATCAATTCCTCCAAGGTCGACAAAAACACCATAATCAGTAATATTTTTGACAACTCCGGACAGGACGCTCTCAGGCTTGAGATTGGCAAGGGTCTTTTCCCTGAGCTTTAACCGCTCTTCCTCTAATATAACCCTCCTTGAAACAATCACGTTTGTCAACTTGCTGTTAAATTTCAGGACCCTGACCTCAATTTCCTGTCCGTTAAGGCTATCAGGATCTTTTAAAGGTTTCAGGTCTGCCTGGGAACCCGGCATAAAGGCCCTTATTCCCGAAATATCCACATTATAACCACCCTTGATTCTCTCTACGACTGTTCCCTCAACAGGGGTACCGTCTTCCTGCGCCTCCTCCAGTCGTTGCAAGGTCCTTATCTTCCTCGCCTTCTCTGGTGACAGTATTACGAGACCGTCAGCATCAATCCTTGATACATATACCTCTATCTCAGCTCCTTCGCAGAGTCCCCCCCTGTCCTTTTCTGCAAACTCCTCTATGGATATAAAACCCTCGGATTTATATCCGATATCAACAACCACACTGTCTGGTTTTATGGAAATAACCTTTCCTCCTTCAACAATATCAGGAATTGTTCCGGAGTAAAGTTCGTCAAGCTCCCTGTTATGAGTCTCCATTAGCAAAATAACCTCCTGTATAACCTAAGATTCCCGCCCTTTGGAAGTACATGCCAGCTCTCCAATGGCCTCTATTTTTTTTACTATATCATTTATTATCCAGTCAGGGGTAGAAGCCCCGGCGGTTATACCAATTTTTTCCACCCCATCAAACCACTCCGGACACAAATCGCCGGCTGTCTCAACATGGTATGTCTTTACCCCGCTATCATTACATAAAGTGACAAGCTGTTTTGTATTTGCACTGTTTTTTCCGCCAACAACGAGCATAAGGTCAACCTTCCTGGTCATATCCCCTGTCTCTCTCAACCTGAGGGCTGTCGAGTTACAAATGGTATTATATACTTTTACCTCTTTTACTGTCTTTATAACCTTGTCAAGCAATTTTTTCAAGGCTTCAACAGGCTGTGTGGTCTGAACAACAACGCCGACACGTGAATTAAGTATGGGCATTTCGTCGGCGTCTCTCACAACAATGGCACTCTCACCGGCATAACTTAGAATTCCTTTTACTTCAGGGGGTCCTTATCACCGAGAATAAGCACCTGATAGCCTTCTTCCCTGAGAAGTTTAGCATATTGCTGCGCCTTTTTTACAAACGGACAGGTGGCATCAATAAGCTCAAATCTTCCATCAGTGAGTCCTTTGTAAATATCAGAAGGGATACCATGAGTCCGTACTATGAGTATATCCACATCATCTGAAACTTTATTCAGTGGCCGCACACCGGCCTGACGTAGTTTCTCCACAACCTGGGGATTGTGGATTATGGGGCCAAGCGTAGCAACCCTCTTTGCAGACCTTTCAGCTGTTCTGAATGCTATATTAACAGCCCTTTTCACGCCAAAACAAAAACCGGCTCCTTTTGCAATATATATATCCATAACAAAACCCTTGGTTATAAATTTGAGTTACGCATTGTGGGTTCCGGCTTAAGTTCCCTGATTTTATCCATAATCTCATCAGTTATCCGTTGCTGAAAACCCTTGCTTGTTTCCGCACCTCTATCTTCAATGGGGACTCCGAAGGTCACCCTCACTCTCGTTGGTTTTAAAAATCCCGACCCTGCAGGCAAGGCCCTTTCCGTACCCTCAATCAATGCCGGAACAACCTTTGCGTGACTCATGGCTGCAACCATGGCAACCCCTCTCTTTCCTCCTCCAACGTCTCCCTCTTTACTCCTTCTGCCCTCCGGAAACATCACAAGGACTTTACCTTCTTTCAGTTGCCTCACAGCCTCCTTTATTGCAGAAGGTCTGACCCTGTCCTTATCAACAGGAATGGAAAGACGTCTCACAAACCATCCGATTACAGGTACATGAAAAAGACTGCTCTTTGCCATGAAGACCGCCCTCCTCCTTATACATGCACCGATAAGTGGGGGGTCGAGATAGCTCAGATGATTTGCAGCGATTATAACTCCCCCCTCGGCAGGTATATTCTCTATCCCCCTGACCTCACAACAAAACAATAATTTATAAACTATCTTTAAGACAGCTCTTAATATCCAGTACATAACAGGTTACAGACAGGTAACGGACTTTAGATTCATCACCCGTTACCTATAAGGAACTCTAACATCTTTTTAATGGTCTCTTCAATCCCCATGGATGTGGTATCAATATAAACTGCGTCCCGGGCCTGTCGCAGGGGAGCCAGCTCCCGGCAGGAATCCCTCTCATCTCTCTGCTGCACATCCTTCAGTGCCTCCTCCATTGTAACAACTATCCCCTTTTGCACTAACTGAAGGTACCTTCTCCTTGCCCTCTCCTGTTGGGAGGCGTCAAGAAAAAACTTCATCCAGGCCTCTGGGAAGACAACGGTCCCCATGTCCCTGCCTTCAACAACTGTATCGTATTTTTCGGGATAAGCCCGCTGTATAGCAAAAAGGAACTCTCTTACAGGTCTCCTTGCAGAAAAGACCGATGAGTAATGCCCTATCTCAGGGGTCCTGATAGCCTCCGACACATCCTCTCCATTTATAAAAACCCTGCCTTCAGAGAAACCTGTATCCAGACCCTTCAGAAGCCGGGTTAACGTCTCACCAGTAACATCTTCGCTGACTCCATACCGTCTCAGATAGAGGGCAACCGCCCTGTAAAGTGCCCCGGTATCAAGATACTGAAACCCCAGACTGTCTGCCAGCAGCCTGGCAACAGTACTCTTACCGGCCCCTGATGGGCCATCTATTGTTATAATCCGTTTCTTAGTCATCTATAAATCAGGCGGTTTGTGAAATCATGACTCTTAAGACTTACGGTAAACAAGGAAGAGCTCAAGTCTATCACCCCGTAAGCTCCAGAATCCGGTCATAAAAGCCCGGAAATGATATATCAACAGCCGCTACACCTTGCACCGTAGTACAGCCCTCTGCCACGAGTGCAGCCACTGAGAGGGCCATTGCCACGCGATGGTCGTTATGAGCCTCCAGGGTCGTACCTCTCAGATCCACGGGACCGCTGATCTCCAGCCCGTCAGGGTATTCAGTTACATTAACACCCATCTTTCTCAGTTCAGAGGCCATAGCGGCAATCCTGTCGGATTCCTTTACCCTGAGTTCTCCGGCTCCCCTGATGGTTGTCGTCCCCTCAGCCCTGGAGGCAAGCACACAGAAGACCGGAAACTCATCAATCATTGCAGGGACCTCCTCCGGAACAATCTCCGTTGCAACAAGCCTCTTCGCATATCTGCAAAGAATATCTGCAACCATCTCTCCCGAGACAATCCGTCTATCTATAATCTCCAGATCCGCCCCCATCCTCTTCATGATATCAAACAGACCTCTACGGGTTGGGTTGATGCCGACGTTTCTTATTATTATCTCCGAATCCTTTATAATTGCCGCTGCCACCATAAAAAAGGCTGATGATGAAAAATCGCCCGGGACTGTAATCTCAAAAGGTGTAAGGTCATTTCCCCCGGATATTATAATCCTGAGCCCCTCAACCCTGAGACCTGCTCCGATAGCAGGCAGCATCCGCTCTGTATGATCCCTGGACTTCCGGGGTTCCTCCACAACCGTCTCACCCTCGGCATACAGGGCGGCAAGTAGAACAGCAGATTTTACCTGGGCCGAGGCAACGGGACTCTTGTAATGGATTCCTGTCAGTCCCCCGCCCTTTACAGCAATCGGTGCAAGCGTATCCCCTGTCCTTCCATACAGACCGGCACCCATCATCCTCAGCGGCTCTATAATCCTTTTCATCGGCCTCTGCCTGAGGGAACCATCCCCTGTCAGCACGGAGAAGAAAGGCTGTCCCGACAGAAGACCCGCAAGCAACCTCATGGTGGTACCGGAGTTACCGCAATTTATCACATCCTCCGGCTCCCTGAGACCATGAAGGCCCTTTCCATAAACCTCGACTGTCTCCCCGGAATCCCTTATTTCCATGCCAAGCGAACTCATGGCATCAAGGGTTCTCAACGGGTCATCAGCCCTCAGCAGATTACGGATAATGCTTTTGCCCTTTGCAATGGATGCAAAAATCAGAGCCCTGTGAGAGATGGATTTATCGGGAGGCGGTATGACCTCACCCCTCAGGGGGCCTGACCTTAAAAGTTTAATACTGTCAACCATTTACACCTTATCGCCTGATTTTGGGTTATTGGTTATTTGAGGTAAAATTACATATATTTAAGTCGTTGCTTCTGTTTTTTCCGTATAACTGCAAACTTATAACGAATAACGCCTTATAAAAGTTTGCCCCTCAGTCTCTGCGCCTTCTCAAACAGGGCTTCCAGACCTTCAGAGTCATTCCTCTTCAGCACATCGACCATACCGGAGAGACTCTCCTGAAACCTTTGCACAAGGTCAAGAAGGTTCTCTTTATTTTTAAAACAGATATCCCTCCAGAGCTCGGGCGAACTGAGGGCCACCCTGGTGGTATCCTTAAACCCCTTACCCGCATAATGAATATACTCCGGATTAACATCACTTACCGTATTGACAAGGGCATAGGCGATGAGGTGGGGAAGATGACTGACAAGGGCAAAGACCAGGTCATGCTCTTCGGGAGAGAGGAAGCAGACCTCGGCTCCAATCGCGGTCCAGAGTTCTGTAATCTTCCTGACCGCCTCTTCAGATGTATGCCCTGTAGGGGTTATAATACATTTTGCCCCGGCAAAGAGATCTTCAGTAGCGGCATCAATACCCGAACGGTCAGAGCCTGCAATAGGATGCCCGCCAACAAATGTGACACCATCTGGCATCAGCCCTTCCATCTCCCTTGCGAGTCTCCCCTTAACACTCCCCACATCCGTAACAATCGCCCCTTTTTTGAGAAAAGGCACTGCCTCTTCAATCACTGTCTTAAAACATCCAACAGGGGTGGCAAGCACCACAAGGTCGGCACCTTCCACTATCTCGGAATGCCTGAGGCTGTATGAGTCAATTACACCCTGCTGTATTGCCTTTTTAAGGTTGCTCTCTTTGCGGCCTGACCCCTTGATTCCGGCAGCAAGACCATATTTCCTGAGGGCAAGGGCAAGGGAGGACCCTATAAGCCCGACCCCTATGATTGCAACCTTGTTGAATTTGATCATTTCTGCATCCTCAGACTGTCCTGCCCATGGCCCCGCCTGCCCATGGCCCCGGCAATAAGCCCTATTTCATCCATCAACTGTTTGAACACATCCGGTCTGAGTGATTGCTCACCATCAGAGAGGGCCTCCTCCGGATTGGTATGCACCTCTATTACAAGCCCGTCAGCTCCTGCTGCTATAGCTGCCCTTGCCATTGGGATAACAAGTCCCCACTTACCCACACCATGGCTCGGATCAACCATCACCGGCAGGTGCGTAAGATGCTTCAGCACCGGGATTGCTGAAAGGTCAAGGGTGTTTCTGGTTGCTGTCTCAAAGGTTCTGATCCCCCTCTCACAGAGGATAACATCAAGATTACCCCTGGACATTATATATTCCGCCGCCATCAGCCATTCCTTTATCGTGGCTGAAAGACCCCTTTTAAGAAGCACGGGCTTCTTCATCTCTCCAACCTCTAAAAGGAGTCTGAAGTTCTGCATATTCCTGGCCCCGATCTGGATAATATCAGAGTACCTGGCAACCACCTCTATATCCCTTGGGTCCATAAGCTCCGTAACCACCGGCAGACCCGTAGCCTCTCTGGCCTCGGCAAGTATCTGGAGACCCTCTTCGCCAAGGCCCTGGAATGTATATGGCGAGGTCCTTGGTTTAAATGCACCACCACGTATAAAGGTAGCACCTGATTCTTTTACCTTTTTAGCTATATTGACAAAAATGGGCTTCTTCTCTACTGCACAGGGGCCAGCCATAACATGAATTCTGTTGCCGCCGATAACATTCCCCTTAATATCAATAAGGGTGTCTTCCTTTTTGAAATCCCTGCTTGCAAGCTTGTAGGGCTTAAGAATTCTCATTACAGTCTCAACACAGTCAATTGCCCTTATTGCATTCTCTTCATCCTCTGAGACCTTTGACGTATCGCCGATTACACCAATGATCGTCCTCTCCGTACCACTTGATATATTGGCCTTAAGTCCTTTCCCGGCAAGCTTTTTGATGATATGCCTTATATCTTCTTCTGTTGCAGAAGGGGTCAACACTATAATGTCCATATGATCCTCCTTTTCGTTTTCTGATATCAAATTAAATCTCTGTTTATAAATAACAGTCATTTGTCATTCCCGCAATCCCGAACGCTTTCGGGGAACGACAGGAAAACGACAACCGTTCGACTTTATACCCGGACTCTATTTACAGCTCGGTACTCAGGATATCAAGATTCTACCGATAACAGCCCCAAGGACCTCAACAAGTAACCTGTTTTCTTCAGGAAGGCCTATGGTTATCCGTACTGCGGCAGCTCCTATGGGCCGGATGATTACCCCCCTCTTCAACAGGTGACTATATAGCTCTACTGCAACAGGACTGTCAAATGTCATATATATAAAATTTGCCTCTGTGGCAACAAAATCCAGACCGAGTCTCCGGAACTCCTTATATAAATATGCCTTGCCCTCTTCATTCAGGGCAATTGACCTCTCTACATGTCCGTCATCTTCCACAGAGGCAAGGGCGGCAGCCTGGGCAACGGTACTGGTATTAAAAGGCTCCCGCACCTTGTTCATCTCTCTTACAATCTCCTCCCGGGAAATACCGTATCCTATTCTGAGACCCGCAAGGCCGTAGACTTTTGAAAACGTCCTCAGTATAAGGATGTCCCGTTCTGCCTTCAGATACTCCATGGCGTCTGGGTACCTGCCGTCACGTACATACTCCCTGTATGCCTCATCAACAATCACCAGGACACCGTCGGGCACCCTCTGCATAAATTCATCAAACTCGTCGGTATGGTTTATTGTACCCGTCGGGTTATTCGGGTTTGCAACAAAGATAATCCTTGTCCTCTCTGTAATTTCCCCTGCCATGGCATACAGGTCATGTCTCCACTCTTTCAGCGGGACCTGTACGGCCTTTGCACCAACCGACTGAACAGCCAGGGGATAAACCACAAACGACGGCACACCCATTATTGCCTCATCTCCGGCAGTCATAAAGGTCCTGACAGCAATATCTATCAGTTCATTTGAACCATTGCCGGTGATAAGCCTTTCCTGATTTACAGCTAAACTTTCTGACAACACATTTTTAAGGTAAAAACCGCTGCCGTCAGGATAGCGGTTAAGTCCTCTAATCACTTTATATACGGCCTCTACAGCCTTTGGAGACGGACCTAACGGATTTTCATTAGATGCAAGTTTAACCACATCCTCTATTCCGAGTTCCCTCTGAAGTTCCTCTATCGGTTTTCCAGGCACATAGGGCTTGATAGACTGTATGTACTCAGGAGGTCTGATCATGCCTGAATATTAACATCATTCCTGTCGGTACACTGATACGAACCGAGGACCTTCAGAAAGATGCAATCCTTTTCTATCTCTTTAAGGGCTTTTTTTACCTTCTTGTCCTGGGCATGACCATCCATATCGATAAAGAATATATACTCCCAGGCCTTTCTCTTTGATGGACGGGACTCTATCTTTGTCAGATTCATCCCGGCCTTTTTAAACGGAGTAAGCACCTCGTAGAGGGCCCCCGGCCTGTCCTTGATTGATAACATTACAGAGGTCTTGTCTTTTCCTGTGGGCGGGGGAAACTCTTTTGATACAACAAGAAACCTGGTATAGTTGTTCCTGTTGTCTTCAATATGTCTTTCAACAAACCTCAGGTCATATATCTTTGCAGCCAGTTCACTCGCAATAGCCGCTCCTTCTTCATCCCTTGAGGCCAGTTCAGCTGCCTTTGCAGTGCTTGTTGCATCAATAATGGTAATGTGCGGCAGGTTCCTCTCTATCCATCGTCTGCACTGCGCTATGGCCTGGGGATGAGAGTAAATCTTTTTAATCTCCCTGATATCTCCTGATACCGAAAGAAGATTATGGTTTATCTCCAACATTATCTCTGCAGCTATCTTGAGGTCAAAATCCATGAACATGTCGAGGGTATAACTTATGACCCCCTCATTGGAGTTTTCAATAGGGACAGCGCCATACGCCTCCTTGCCCTCCTGCACACCCTCAAATACATCCTTTATGCTATCGACGGGAATGAACTGCGCTGATGAACCAAAGTGTCTAAGTGCAGCGAGATGCGTAAATGTAGCAAGGGGACCGAGACAGGCCACCTTAAGGGGTTCCTCAAGGGATAAAGAGGCTGAAAGAATCTCCCTGAAGATTACCCTGAGTGCATCATTCGGAAACGGACCGGGATTCATGCCCTGCAGACGCTCAAGTATCTGTCTCTCCCTCTCCGGAGAGTAGAACCCCAGCCGGGTATCCCTCTTCACACTGGCCACCTCAAGGACCACCCTTGCCCTCTTGTTCAGAAGATTCAGTATCTCCTCATCTATGCTGTCAATAGATACCCTTAATTTTTCAAGCTTTTCCATCCTGACTCCCCACCTTGGCAATGATTTAACAGTTTATGTATATAAAGTCTGACTCTAACAGATTTTCCCGGATTTTTTCAAGCAATTATCACGATTTTTCAGCATTCCTCTATTGAAAACCAAATCCAGCCCGCTACAGGAAGCTTCAAGGTTTATTTTTGGGCTCCCTGTTCCACAAGGGATTAAAGTTACCTTCCCGCTGTCCGATAAGATATAAAATGTGGTATTACTTAAAGGAGGTAACCTGTGTTGAGTCCGGAATTAATACTCAAAGAGTGCAGCTTGCCGGCCATGCCCCAGGTGGCGGCAAAGATATTGAGACTTGCAAGTGACCCTGCCTCAAGGGTAGATGAGGTTCAGCATGTCATATTTGCGGATCCTGCCCTTACTTCAAGAATACTGATGATAGCAAACTCTGCATATTATGGACTCCGTCGTAAAGTTGACACTGTATCGGATGCACTTTTTGTCCTCGGGTTTGAGGCAGTTAAAAATCTCTCCATCGCTGTTGCCACCAAAGAGATCTACAATATACACGGCATAATAGAACAAAAACTCTGGGAACATGCCATGGGGGTTTCAATAGCGGCAGGTCTTGTGGGTGGAAAACAGAAGGTCTTCAAGCTCCCTGTCGAGGAATACATTGTGGCAGGACTCTTGCATGACATAGGCAAGACTGTAATGAACCAGAGTCAGCCACAGAGGTATGCAATGGTTGTAGAAAGGGTATATGATGAACGGACCTCCTTCCGTACAATGGAAAAAGAGATGTTCGGGTTTACACATTCCGAAGTCGGGGCACTCCTCTTTCAACAATGGGGACTACCGCCTGAATTAATTGAAATGGTAGCCAAACACAACAACTGTCATGAAATTGACGGCACTCACGAGGCTGAAGGACTCTGCCAGGTCGTAAGCTTTGCTGATTGTCTGTGTCTGAGACTTGGCGTGGGGTATCGTGGCCCAATGCCTGAATTGTGCCCTGATGATTCCGTAAAGGCAGAAGCCCTAAGATTGACCCCGGAAGATGTTGAAGAGGTAACTGAAAGCTTTAAGCAGAAATATATTGAGGAAAAGTTGTCTTTTATGGTATAGACAATGCCAGTGGAAGGAATAAATAAAGTAAACGAAACACCTGTGGTCAGGGAACGTCCTGAGATAACTTCCCCAAAAGACAAGAAGCGGAAAAAGAAAAAAGACAAAGGTAAGAAGAAGAAAAGAAAAGGCATCGTGGATATAATGGCTTAGACGCCGGTTACCGGCAGATTCAGGAGGTGTAACCAATGATTAAAGGGATTCTCAAGCAACGCAAAAAAACCGGAAAGGTAAAGGAGGCAGACAGGCTGCTGCAACTCGAACTCTCCGAGATTGAAGAGCTTTCATCTCTTCTCATGAGCCGTGTAGATAAAAGGGTTCGGGCATTGAGTGAGGTTGAACAGAGATTGGATGAAAAGATTGAAATTCTCGAGAACCTGTTAATCCAGGCAGAAAACATATTACAGGAACCTGTAAGCACACTGGATTACCGTTACAAAGAGGTAATATTGCTATCCCGCAAGGGACTGAAAATTGAAGAGATAGCAAGCCTCCTTGACATTCCCGGTGGAGAGGTTGAATTTATCATCAACATGAACGCCTGAGAGGAGGGGGGAAACTTTTTCCCTCCTCAGGACAAAAAATTGCCGCCGTTATTCACCTGCCGACCCAGCCCCTGATCGGCAGCCCGCCCTGATACCCGGATCGTGTCTCAATTGTCACCTTGAAGCTGTTTCAGGATCTAAATGAAACGCAACCTGTTGAAAACACGGGATTTCTACAGTGAATTCAGAATAACATCATATGCGTTTTTTCAGGATTGTGACACGGCCCGACTGCCTGCAGTCCTCAGGATAGTTGGTTTATCTCAACAACTCAGATGATTGGCATAGCTCTTGCTTTAATAAAACCCGTCATGTACAAAGGCATCTACATAGCGGCATCAGGCGCCATACTCAAGGAGGCAGAACTCTCACTAACTGCACGCAATATCGCCAATGCATCAACTCCCGGCTACAAAAAAGAACGCACATCTTTCAGCTCCTACCTCCTGCCTTTTGCTGAAAATATCTCCAATCCTGAACGCGTCATGGTAGAAAAGGGGAAGACCCTCACTGATTTTTCAGCCGGAGACTTCATTAAAACCGGCAACCCCCTTGACGTTGCCATTGAGGGTGACGGGTTTTTTGTACTTGAAGGTGAGAAGTACACAAGGAGGGGGGATTTCAGGCTTGATGAAAAGGGCAACCTCATAAACATTGATGGACTTAAGGTGATGGGAGTGGATGATACCCCGCTTCAGCTCCCACAGGGCAGGGTGGAAATAGGCTCCGGGGGTAACATCATGGTTAATGGTACAACAGCAGGAAGGCTCAAAATTGTTGACTTCCCCCAGCCCTATAATCTCATTCAGGCAGGAGACGCCACATACCTTGCCCCCGCGGAGCTAAAGCCTGTTGAGTCGTCTTCAAGTGTCTCGTCAGGTGTGATCGAGGGCTCCAATGTAAATGTGATAAAGGAGATGGTCGGAATGATAAGGACAACAAGGGAATTTGAGGCTTACCAGAAAATGATACAGGCCTTTGACTCCGCAACATCAAAGGCACTAAATGAGATAGGGAGGATATAACCATGATGAGGTCACTTTTTATTGCGGCAACAGGCATGGAAGCCCAGAAACTGAACATTGATGTTATAGCCAACAATCTTGCAAATGTAAATACAACCGGATACAAACGGAGCAGGGCTGATTTTCAGGAACTGATGTAT
>QIJG01000033.1 GCA_003232715.1 Nitrospirota bacterium | reverse complement strand
ATATTTTAACTCTTCCACCCTCTGTCTTACCTTGCTGTTGTCAGGGTCTGTATCCAGCACACCTTGAAATATCTCAACAGCCTTCATATACCGGCCTGCATCTATGTATCCATCAGCCTTTATCAGGAGTGCATCAACCTCTGATGAGGCAGGTTTCCCTGCGGAATCGGTTAAAGCATCCAGCATATCATCAAAACTAAAAGCTGAATCGTCTGCCATACCCGTAAAAGGCTCTTCTGACTTGACTTCATCAGGCATGGCAAACATGTGTGAATCATCCCGTGCCGTCTCCTGTACCTCTTCAGCAACAAGCTCACCGAACTGCCTGTATTCTTCAAAGTCGGCAGTCCCTATCGTCTCAGGAACCTCGTCGATATTCTCAGAAATATCTTCCGATCTTCCGGCATCAGGAACTTCAATTGTCTCCGCTACAGCTTCCACCAGTTCTACTGCCTCAACCGTTTCTGCAACCCCCTCAGCGGACATCTCTGCAGGCCCTGATTCAAATGCATCCATGACCTCCTGTTCCGGTGATTTTTGAGCCGAACCGGTCAATACTCCAAGGGTCTCCTTTGCCTCATCATCGCGGGGGTTTATCTCAAGTAGCTTGCGAAGGCAAATAACCGCCTTTTCAGTATCTCCGGTCGAGTTATAGATTTCAGCAAGTTTTTTCTGGGCAAACAGGTTGTCAGGAACTGCTGCAACGACCCTCTCAAACTCTTCTCTGGCCTTTTCTGTCTGCCCTCTTTCGAGATATATCTTCCCGAGGGATACCCTTGCCGTCGTGTAAGCAGGTTGTTTCTGTAATTCTTCGAGAAGCATTTCAATAGCTTCATCATACATACCTGCCTTACGGTATTCCTCAGCAAGGGGGACAAAGAGTTTAGAGTTGGGATCCTTCTCAAGCCTTGCCTTTAATTTCCCGATATCTTCCAGTGCCATAAGAAATATCCTAACCAGTTAAAATTCAGGTATAATATTCATTATATTGCCTGATGACAGATGATGTCAATAATAATGATACATCTCTTTACCTCGAATGTCTCAGGTAGTGGTCAAATATAATCTCTGCACAACCCTCTTTACTCATCAGGGGATAATCAGCAACACCGTCTTCGTCAATAACACTGATCTTGTTTGTATCAGTGTCAAACCCGGCTCCTTCTAAGGTTACATCATTAAATACAATAAAGTCCATCCCCTTTTCTCCCAGTTTTTTCTTTGCTTTTGCAATATTAGGACCGGTCTCGGCAGAAAAACCCACAATAAAAGGCCGTTTCCTGATGCCTGATACAGCTTTCACTATATCCGGAGATGGTCTCAGCTTGAGAGTAAAGCCCCCCTCCTTCTCTCTTTTAACAGGTGAATAATCATCGGGCACAAAATCAGCCACTGCCGCAGCCATCAACAGGACATCAACCCCTCCGAGATTTTTTTTCACTGCTTCAAGCATCTCATCTGATGTCTCCACCCTTACCACCCTTGCTCCCAGGGGTGGTTCAACAGAGACGGGACCGCTTACGAGTGTAACATCAGCACCCCGCCTTAAGGCCACCCCGGCAAGGGCATACCCCATCTTGCCTGATGAGCGGTTTGATATGAAACGGACGGGATCAATATATTCCCTTGTTGGACCTGCAACCACAAGCACCTTAAGCCCTGCAAGGTCTTTTTTCGTCAGACAACCCTTTACAGCCTCAATTATACGTCCGGCCTCTGCCATCCTGCCCACGCCGTATTCACCACAGGCAAGTTCACCCTCTTCAGGCTCTACCTCCTGGCACCCCAAATCCCTGAGGGTTTTTATATTCCTCTGAAGCACGGGGTGCTCATACATCCTCCAGTTCATTGCCGGAGCAAATATTACAGGCCCTCTGAATGCAAGAAAGGAGAGAGCAACCATATCATCGGCTATTCCTGAGGCAAGTTTTCCAATGATATTGGCCGTTGCAGGGGCGATTACAAAGAGGTCGGCACTTTCAGGCAGGGTTATATGGGCCATTGGTACTGAGAAGATATCCGTGTAGACCTTGTTACCCGAGAGACTCTCGAAAGTAAGCGGGGTAATAAACCGTTGTGATGATTCCGTCATCACAACGGTAACTTCAGCTTCTTCTGACCTTAATCTTCTTATAAGCTCTGCGGCCTTATAAACAGCAATACCACCGGTAACCGCAAGGAGGACATGTCTATTCTTCAGGCTCGAAGGGTTCATTCGGTTTTCCGGATTCTTCCACTGCCTCTTTCTCGTGAATATAAATTTTCAGGTCTTTTTCAAGCTCCGAAAGGTCTTCTGTTTCAACCTCACGTTTCTTCTCTTCAATCAGCCTGTGGAAATCGATCTTCTTTGCCTCTTCCCTGGCCTTTAATGCTTCTTCACCTGTAATGAACTCCAGGGCACCCTTAACAGCCTCTTCAATGGCTATAGTGGTTATCTTCTTTGACTTTGTCGGCACCCTCGGTTTACTACCACCAAAAATAAGGTCCTTTGCCCTCAGTGCCGCAATATTTACAAGCCTGAATCTACCGTCAATCTTGTCACGGTCATATTCAACAGGCAGGGAAACAATATCCATTCCGATCACCTCTCCTTCCGTATTAATAGATAATTCAATACTGCATTAAAACTTGCTCTCAGCTGCTTCTAACCCAAAAGTCTCCTTAATCCACTCGTGGTCAACACGGCTCATGTGTAACCTCCTTGATAATACCACGGAGCCAAGCTCATTAAGGGCAACATCAAGGCTATTGTTAATTATAACATAATCGTACAGCCTGTAGTCACTTATCTCTTCCCTCACCTTTTTAAGCCTCCCGAGAATCACCTGCTCACTGTCTGTCTTTCTTGCTATCAACCTTTCTTTAAGTGTCTCCGGAGAGGGGGGCAGGATAAAAATAAAGGTCACATCAATACCCTTCTGCCGTATCTGTGCAGCCCCCTGTGTATCTATATCGAGTATAACATCAATTCCTCCCTGTATCATTTCAAAGAGCTTTGCCCTTGATGTCCCGTAGAGATTCCCGTGGACCTCCGCCCACTCAAGAAACTCCCCGGCTCCGACCATGCTCATAAACCGGGCCTCATCCACGAAAAAATAGTCCCTTCCATCCACCTCTCCATCTCTTGCCTGCCTTGTGGTATAGGATATGGAATGGAGTATCCGGGGCACAGCCTCTGTGAGTCTCCTGCAAAGCGTTGTCTTACCTGCTCCCGATGGGGCTGAGACTATGAAGATTGAACCTTTCATTCCTCCGGATCTTTTTCAGCAGCATGGGATTCCTTACCAAAAAACCTCTGAGTTATGGTCTCCGGCTGCAGGGCCGACAGTATCACATGGTCACTGTCCGTCACGATTATGGAGCGGGTCCTCCTGCCCTCTGTTGCATCCACAAGTTTTCCTCTTTTCTTTGCCTCGTCCCTCAATCGTTTCATAGGTGAGGAACCGGGTGTCACTATAGCTATGACCCTTGATGAAGAAACCATATTGCCGAATCCTATATTAACAAGCACAGCCATTGTATCCCTTTTCATCTTTCCTCCAGTGTTTATTATTACTGTAAATTCTGAACCTGCTCCTTTATCTTCTCAATCTCCGTCTTCATCTGTATAACAAGGTCTGAGACCCTGTATTCACTGCTCTTCGAGCCAATGGTATTAATCTCTCTTAAAAGCTCCTGAAGCAGGAAATCGAGTTTCCTGCCTATTGTACCACCTTCTGAAATGATTTTTCTTATCTGTGAGATATGGCTTTGAATCCTTGTAATCTCCTCTGATATATCAGCCTTCTCAGCCAGGAAGGCTGCCTCCTGCAACAGTCTTGTATCATCTATAGCTGTCTCCTTTACGAGCTCTGATATGCGCGCCCTTATCCGTTCATAGGTCTTTTCAAGCGCGCCTTCAATTTCTGTCCTGACTGCCTCAAGGTACTTCTCCAGGGCATCAACCATTGTCAGGATATCATCAACAAGGTTTTCCCCCTCTCTTTGCCTCATCTCGGCAATCCTGTCAAGGGCTGACTCAAAGACACAAATGAGGTCTTCAGGATTGTATCCGGGCTCTTCCCTGAAGAGGATATCCCTGAACCAGAAGAGGTGATCAAGGGACGGCCCTTCTTTCAGGCCCAGGTCTTCCTGCAATCCCCTCAAAGCCTGAAACAGATTCAAGGCAAGCCCCCGGTTGATCGTGAGCTTTACATCCGCCTTCTCTGTAAGGGCTATGGTGACATCAAACCTCCCCCTCGCAAACCGCTCTTTTATCATATTTCTGAGGGTTATTTCATAAGGATTAATAAAGACAGGGATCCTGAACCGGGGATCCAGGTACCTGTGGTTCACTGAGCGGACCTCCACCCTGACCCCCTTCTCTTCAGCCTGTCCAAATCCCGTCATGCTCTGAATATTCATATTTTATGCACCCATGTCCCTTTCACGATCACCTCTATCCAAAAAACTGCATGACATCATCTTTGTTTATCTCTCCCTGCTCTCCATCCGAAAGTCTTTTATAGCGTACAGTCCCTCTTGACAATTCATCCTCTCCGAATATAAATACATAAGTTGCCTTAAGCCTGTCAGCCTTTCTGAACCGGCTCTTCAGGGATGCCCCCGAGTAATCCAGCTCCACCCGGATTCCCTTTGTCCGCATCTCAGAGGCAAGTTTATACGCAGCCTTCTCAGCCTCGTCCCCGATCGCTGCAAAATATACTGTAGGGACCGGTTCCCTAATGCCGTGACGGTCCTTGATGAGAGCAGCAAGCCGTTCCACACCTATGGCAAAACCAATCCCCGGAACGGCCGGGCCGCCAAACTCCTCAATCAGCTTGTCGTACCTGCCACCTGCAGCCACAGCACTCCGGGCTCCCAGGAATTCGGAGGTAACTTCAAATGTTGTTCTTGTATAGTAATCCAGTCCACGAACCATTTCAGGATTAACTCTGAAAGGGATTTTAAGCAACTCAAGGTATCCCCTGAGGGCATCAAAATGCTCCCTGCATCCCGAACAGAGATAATCCGTTATCCCGGGGGCCTTCTTCTTTATCTCCCCACATCCCTTCACCTTGCAGTCAAGCACCCTGAGGGGATTAACCTCATATCTCCTCTTGCAGTCTGAACAAAGGGAATCTATCTGTCCGGTCAAAAAATCTATCAGGGCCCTTCTATAGATGGGCCTGCATTCATCACAGCCAATGGAATTGACTTCGAACCTGAGATTATCTACTCCGACCCTCTCAAAAAAACACCTCAGCATATCAAGCACCTCGGCATCCATTCGCGGGTCCTCTTCACCAAAGGTCTCAACACCTATCTGATGAAACTGTCTGAACCTCCCCTTCTGTGGTCTTTCATACCTGAACATGGGACCTATATAATAGTATTTCTGAGGAGAGGGGAGACTATAAAGATGGTTCTCTACATAGGCCCTCACCACGGGAGCAGTGCCTTCAGGTCTGAGGGTCATACTCCTGCCGGCCCTGTCATTGAAGGTGTACATCTCCTTCTCCACGATATCCGTTGTCTCTCCGATGCCTCTGGTAAAAACCTCTGTAAACTCCATAACCGGAGTCCTTATCTCCCTGTAGCCGAACGGTGCAAAGACCTGACGTGCTGTGGATTCGACTTCCTGCCAGAGATAGACATCAGGAGGCAGTATATCCTGAACTCCCTTAATCGCCCTGTATTTCACTCTCTAACGACCCCGAAACACTGTCTTCCTCTGACTCTCTTAACTCATCAAACTCAAGCATCCTGACGTGGCTCTCTATCAACCTCTTGAGTTCTTCCTTGAAATGCCTCCTTATACCTTTCAGATCCACAATATCCTCGTGTATCTTTACAACCCTTTCCTGGGCCTCCTTTATAAGGGAATCCGCCTTGAGTTCAGCCTCCCTTAAAATCAACTCGGCCTCCTTCCTCGCATTTGTCTTATAATCCTCCACCATCTGCTGAGCAGTCATAAGAGTCTCCCGAAGGGTATTCTCCATATCCCTGAATTCCTGCAGCTGGGCCTCCGCCCTGTGGTGATGCTCCTTCAATGAGGCGTTCTCCCTCAAAAGGTCTATCAAATCCCCTGAACTTAACGGGAAACTGTTTCTGCTGAATATCAAGGGGTGTAATTCTCATAACATGCCTCCTTTCAGTCTATAACCAAGTTCAACAAGACTCCTTACTATGAAATATCTGGTAAAAACAATCCCGAGTATCACTATCACGGGGGACAAATCCATCCCGCCGTATACCCCGAGCTTCCTCCTTATAGGGCGTAAGACCGGTTCCGTCGCCCTGTAGAGGAATCTGACAATCGGGTTGTACGGATCGGGATTAACCCAGGTTATGAGGGCAGCAATAATAATCACCCACATATAGAGTCTCAGCAGAATATCAAGGACATTGCCCACTGCTATAAACAGATTACCAAGGATAAACATTTACTGCCTCCCGCTTAATTCTTCCGCCCGCCTTGCAGCGGCCTCGACGGCCTCCTTTACGGCAGCCTTCAGAGAGTTCCTTTCAAGGCTGTAAAGACCCTCGGCAGTGGTTCCGCCCGGAGAGGTCACCATCTGCTTTAACTCTGCAGGTGTCCGCCCTTCCCTCAACATCTTTATTGTTCCTGAAGCGGTCTGCAGGGTAAGGAACAGGGCGTCAGGGGCGCTAAGTCCCATTCTCACCCCGGCCTCTGCCATTGATTCAACAAAATACGCAAAAAAGGCGGGGCCACTCCCGCTAACGGCAGTTACCGCATCCATCTTGTCTTCACTCAGCACCAGGACCTCTCCTACTGTCCTGAATATATCTACAACCGTCTTTAAATCCTTCTTCTTTATCCCCCCCTTCGGAGAGACAACGCTCATCCCCTCTCCCGCAAAGGCAGGGGTATTAGGCATCACCCTGATGAGTCTTTTAATCTTGAGCCTCCCGGAAAGATATGCGAGTTTTATTCCTGCAGCAATCGAGACGACAAGGTGTCCGTCTGTAACCCCATCCATTATCTCAGCAGTGACATCTCCGATATCCTCAGGTTTTACTGCAAGGATAATAACATCTGAAGCCGACACTACTTCCCTGTTGTCAGCAGTTGTCCTTACCCGGTATTCCTTCTTCAGGTAATCCAGTCTCTCCTTCCTTTTATCCGATACTACTATCTTGTCTCCGGATGCACCAAGGAGACCGTTTATTATCGCCTCCGACATGTTGCCGCCACCGATAAACCCTATCACTGATATAACCTCCTTCCAAAAATCGCAGACCCGACCCTCACCATGGTCGCTCCTTCCTCCACAGCCACCTCAAAATCACCGGACATTCCCATGGACAGTTCCGGGAGTTTAAACCCTTTCCTTTCAGCCCCGTCCCTTATCTCCCTGAGTCTTCTGAAGCAGGGCCTTACGTCCTCAGGTATTTCAGGAAACGGTGGAATAGTCATTAGTCCCTCAACCACAATATTATGTAGTTCTCCGATCTCTTCAAGGAGGACAATGAGCCCTTCCGGACTTATCCCGGATCCGGCTTCTCTCCCGGCGAGTTTTACCTGCACAAGGACTCTCTGAACCTTCCCGGCCTCCGATGCATAACGGTCTATCTTCCTGGCTAAATCTACAGAATCCACTGACTGTATCATATCAAAGAGTTGAACTGCAAGCTTTGCCTTGTTGCTCTGGAGGTTTCCAATCATCTGCCACGAGACCGTATCAGGCAAGTCCCCATCCAGGACTGCAATCTTCTCCTTTGCCTCCTGCACCCTGCTTTCGCCAAGAAGTCTCACCCCGGCATCCACTGCCTCTCTTATGACCTCAGGAGAGACAGTCTTGGTGACTGCAAGAAGCTTCACCTCCAGGGGATCTCTTCCCACCCTCATCGCAGCATGTGAGATTTTCTTATAGACACTACTGATAGATTCGACAATATGATCCGACATGATGAATAATTACTTCAGCCTCCCTCTCTCTTCCGTCTTGTGATCCTGAAATAAACTCCCCATATAACAAAGAAGGAGCCTATGCCGGAGGCATTGGCAATTATGTCACCTATACTGAAATTCCTGTACGGCAGAAAGTACTGGATAACCTCTATTGCCATACCGTAAAGAAAGACTGCAATACCCAAAAAGATAAGAAAGGATAATCTCTCCCTTCTAAAAGCACAATAGCATAACGATGCAGTTATGAAATAGGCAACGAAATGGGCGAATTTATCCGGTACCGCAACCACCTTGTCCGGAGAAGGAATGACAGATAAAACACCAACAATTCCGACCCAGAGAAAGAAGGCTATCCTATATACTGTTTTCCACTTCACACATAAAGTATAAACATTTTTATCATCAACTTTTCAATCTTTTCCAAAATTGCCGACAGAAACCCCGTCAAATTTTACTTGGCAATAAGTATCCCAACGTAATATAATATCCTCATGAAGAAAGCACTGTCAGGTTTATTACTTGTAATGATTTTTTTTCTTGCCTTTTATCTCAACAGCCTGTTTGGAAGAGAGACGCCGGAGGACTTCCCGGGACATCCTGTATCACTGTCTCTTCCTGAAATTACAGAGATAACGGGGATTATAAAAAAAGGGGAAACGCTCTCCGAAATATTTAAAAGGCATGAGCTTGACATGCAGACCCTTTACAAACTTACCAGGGCATCAAGGAAAGTCTATAATCTCATAAAGGTAAAACCTTACCGCTCTTATGTGATAAACACTCTCAGGCTGGAGGGGTCTGAGAGGGAAGAGGTAAAGAACTTCAGATATTCAATAGACGACTCTCATTACCTGAAGGTAATAAAAGGCCCCGAAGGCTTCACGGCAGAAAAGGTCAGAGTTGTCTACAACAAGCGTCAATCACTTGTTACAGGGACCATAAGAGACAACCTCATTAATTCCATCGGTAACGACAGAGAACACATGCGAATTGCCTTTGACATGGCCGAGATATTTGAATCCAGCATTGATTTTGTTACTGAATTGAGGCGGGGCGACAGTTACAGGCTGCTTGTAGAAGAACTGTGGCTCAATGGCGTTTTCAAGGGATACGGCAAAATACTTGCCGCAGAATTTACAAATAATGGAAAGACCTATGAGGCTTACGGATTTAAGGTAAACGGAAGACCCGGCTATTATGACAGTAAAGGACGTTCTCTCAAAAAGGCCCTCATGAGGGCTCCTCTCAGGTTCAGATACATAAGTTCCGGATTTACCTACAGGAGAAAACATCCTATCCTGAAAACCTACAGGGCCCACCGTGGCATTGACTATGCAGCGCCCCGGGGAACACCGGTATCAGCCGCAGGTAACGGTACTGTCAAGTTTGCCGGCTGGAATGGTGGATACGGCAATCTCGTAATAATAAAGCATCCCAATGGCTATGAGACATATTACGGACACCTCTCAAGGATAAGGAAGGGAACAAAAAAGGGCAAAAGGGTCAGCCAGGGTGACATTATAGCTTATGTCGGCAGTACGGGGCTTTCAACAGGCCCGCATCTGCATTACAGTATAAAACGTTATGGTAAATTCCTCAACCCACTGAAGATCAAGCTTCCAAGAAATCGCACCGTTCCTGCCGGACTCATGACCGATTTTCGGAATCATGTGGAGAGTCTCAGGGCTGAGTTACAACAAGGGGACAACAAGGAAAGGATTGCACAACGCTGATCAGGACTATATGTTTTCATCAAAAACCTTTTTAAACTCCTTATGTATCCTTAAGAAGAGATCGAGCATTGACGGATCGAAATGATCCGGCATTGTTCGTCCGTCCCCCACAGTGATAATCTCATAAGCATCTTCGTGACTGAATCCCCTCTTGTATGGTCTTGTGGACCTTAACGCATCGTACTGGTCAACGAGCATCACGATCCTGCCCTCAACAGGAATTTTTTCTCTTCTGAGTCCCTTGGGATAACCCGTTCCGTCCCATCTCTCATGGTGGGTCAATGCAATCGATGCTCCCATCTGTATAACCGGATAGGATGACCCCTTTAAAATTTCATACCCTATACTGGCATGAACCCTTGCAACATCAAACTCCTCCGCTGTAAGTCTGCCTGGTTTGAGGAGTATTCCGTCCGGTATACCTATCTTTCCAACATCATGCATGGGACTTGCATATGTTATATTTTCAATAAAATCCAGGGACATTTTGAGTTCCTCTGCAATAAATTTTGAATAAAGGCTTATCCTCCGTATATGACTTGCGGTATCTTCATCCCTGTATTCAGCCGCCACAGTGAGCCTCTCTATTATCTCCTTGCTCGCAGCCTTTACCATCTGGAGGGCATCCCGAAGTTCCGACGTCCTTTCGATTACCGTATTCTCAAGCCTCTTATTGTATTCCTTCTGAAGCCTTACCCCCTCACAATAATTCAAAGCCTTTTTTACTGCATGGAGCAGGTACTCCAGATTAAAGGGTTTGATAATAAAATCATGGGCTCCGTGTTTTAAAGCCTCAATAGAAAGATCGAGGTCAGGATAGGCCGTCAGCAGTATAACGGGAATATCAGGGACCTCGAGATGAATCTTTCTCAGGAGTGTCAGGCCATCCATCTCCGGCATGAGGATATCTGATAGAACAAGGTCGAAAGACCTCTCAGAGACCAGGTTAAGCGCCTCCTCAGGACTGCCCGTATCGCTGATTTTATAGCCAACATTCCTGAGTAACAGAACAAGTACATCCCTCACTGCTGCGTCATCGTCAACTACCAGGATTGAATATTCATTATTTTTTTTCACTGCTATCCAGGACCTCTCTCACCTTTCTCACAAGCGTAACAGGTCTGAAGGGTTTTGTAAGAAAATTGATATCCTCTTCAAGGATAAGGTTTTGTATGGTATTTATAGTGTACCCACTTATAAAGATCACATCTCCCCTGAAACCAAGCCCCTTTGCCTTTTCATACACTTCCTTTCCGCCTTCTTTCGGCATCACAACATCAAGTATCATAAGCTTAAATTCTCCGGATTTCTCATTCAGGAGGGTCATTGCCTCCTCACCGTCCCTTGCAACAAACACGGTGTACCCATATTCCTCCAGCGCCTCCTTAATCGTCTCCCTCACGTTATTCTCATCCTCAGCCAGCAGTATTGTCTCTGAACCACCACTTATGAGAGACTCTGAAACATGGCTTATATCTACCGGCTCCGACTCCGTTACAGGAAGGTAGACCTTGAAGGTTGTACCCCTGCCCTTCTCTGAGTAAACATGGATAAAACCATTATGTTGTTTGATGATACCATAAACTGTAGAAAGGCCTAGCCCGGTACCTTTGCCCACTCCCTTTGTGGTAAAAAAAGGCTCAAAGATATGCTCTTCTACAGCTGGAGTCATCCCATCACCCGTGTCACTGATGGAAAGACAGACGAAGCCGCCCCCCTTGTTGACCCATGAATGCCTTTCAAGATAAGCCTCATCAAAGACGACCTCAAAGGTCTCAATGATGAGTTTTCCACCTTCCGACATGGCATCCCTGGCATTTGTGGCAAGATTTATTATCACCTGCTCTATTTGCCCCTGATCTACCATTACGGCCCTTGTATCCTTGAGATCTATAACAAACTCTATATTTTCAGGGATAACCCGCCTTAAAATCTTCTCGAAATCCATGATTATCTTCCCGAAATAGACCGGCTGTGGCTGGAGCAGTTGTCTGCGGCTGAAGGCAAGCAGGCCATGCGTCAGGTTTGCCGCCCTGTCGGATGCCTTCAGTATCTGATCTACATGGTTCCTGAGTACTCCGTCCTCCAGCTTCATATTCA
>QIJG01000219.1 GCA_003232715.1 Nitrospirota bacterium | reverse complement strand
TTACATTCATAGACAAGTCCCATCTCGCGTGTATCGAGCAGTACAAGTGAACCAACAGGATAGATACCGATCATATTGACAAAGAATTTGGAGAGTATCGGGTCAAGTTGACTGCCTGAACGTTCCATTATTATACTGAGAGCCCTGTCCGGTGCAAGAGGTACCCTGGCATAAACCCTTGAAGAGGTCATTGCATCATACTGGTCTGCTATGGTGAGAATCCTCGAAAAAAAATCGAGTCTGATGGGGTTACGTACCTTTGGATAGCCGGAATAGTCGAAGTTTAAATGATGTTCAAAGGCAACCACCGCACTTCGAATAGAGGTCTTGTCGAGCCCTTTGAGTTTTAGTATTGTACGGGCTCCCCAGTAAGGATGACGTTTGATTACCCGCCATTCCTCTTCAGTAAAGGCAGAGGGCTTGTTTAAAATCTCTTTCGGAACTTCCATCTTACCAATATCGTGGAAAAGGGCAACAAGTCCCAACTCTGTAAGGGCCTTGCGGCTAAGTCCGATCTTCTGACCTATTGCGATTGAAAGAACACTGACATTGACGGAGTGGTGATAGGTGTATTCATCGTAGTCCTTTATAGCGGTCATTCCAAGAAGAAGCTGTTCCTCTGAGAGTATAAGGTCGACCATAGATTCCACGACCCTCTTTGCCACTTTCATATTTACCTTCTCTCCGGCCTTCAGTTTGGTCATGACCCCTTCTGTAAAGGATACGGCGTTAAAATAGGTCTTCTTAACAATCCTTCTTTGGTCTATATCGGCATCTTCCTTTATTTTTTTCAACTTATCAATTCGAATGTTACGGGTTTTTTCAAGAGAAGCCTCCATAGTCTCATAGGGGGTGCCGGAATATGTAGCATTTATAAAAACCTTCAGAAAGGCCTTGAGGTCATCAATTCGGAGTTGAGGTTCAAAGATTACCGTTCCCAGTTCTCTTTTTTGAAACTCTCGCAAGAGGTAGTCAAAATTCAGTAGATACTCAAGGGGGTATCTTACGCGGGAATCATTTATATAGAAGAACTCACCAATGAGATCTATCCTTAAGCTACCTTCAGTTTCTGTCGGAGGGTTTAGAAGGTTTAGAAATTTTTCTATGGCATCTATCACGGCAACATTATCAATATCATGAAAATGACCGGTCCTCAGTACAACGCCAAGCTGATTTATTATGGTCTTCCCTGCTACCCTGAGATCAACTTCTGTTTTTTTCATCCGTTATCCTCTTAATAGCGGTCTGGACGTTTTCCCGCAGAAGTTTATTTTTCGAGTTCTGCAACTTCAGGAGGGTCTCTAAAACCTCTTCCGTGCCGATGAGACCAAGGCCGTGTGCTGCCGCTGCCCTTATCTCAGTGTTTTTAGCCCGGTTAAACAGGGTTTTTCTTTTAAGTGCCCTGATTAGCAAGCCAATGACATCACTGTCTTTCCATTTAGCAAGGACTTCATAGAATTCTCTTTTTTCGTTATAATTTTTATCTCTGAAATTCTTGTCGGCTATTCTATCAAGGATTATCTTTTTTGAGACAGGTGTTCCTATAAGACCTATTGCCCTGACAGTGGCAAGCCTTACCAATTCGTCTGTATCAGACATACAATCCTTTAGTACCGGCAAGACGCTTCCCGTACCCATTAAACCAAGGGTACGTATCGCCTCTTTCTTCACCCTCCTGTCAGGGTGTCTGACGGCACGTGTGAGATACTCTACAGCAGACGTGTCACCAATTTGTCTTAGAATACATATAATATTTCTCACTACATACCATCTCCTGTCGTGCAGGCCTTTTGCAATAGAGGGTATATCTTTTTTGCCGAGTTCCGACAGTATGCTTATGATAGCCTTTCGTGCCGGGGCATTTCTTAATTCCCCCAGGATATGGATAAATGGAAGGATTGCCCTCTTGTCCAGCAGAGAGGCAAACTCGTACAGGAGTTCTTCATTGAACTCTGCGCCTTCGTCGAGTATCTCTCCAAGAAGTCTGACGAATTTTTCTGAATTGATAAAGTTTGTCAGCTCTTTCAGACAGACATCTGCAGCCTTATTATAAATATCTTCTGAGGAGCCATGCTCTATTTTCTTAAATGTATAAACTGCTGCCTCCAGATTTCCGAGGTTTATTGCAAACTCAAGTGTGGAGCTTATAAAGCCCGTCAATTCTTTATATTCTCCCATGCCTTCTGCATAAGACAACATCTCAAAGAGCAGATGTATCATGGTAATACTCTTGTCAGGTGGGTCGTTTTCTATTTCCCGGATAATACTCCCCAGATCTTCATCGGTAAGTGGGATTACATTTAACACTGATTTCTTTTCAAGTCCAAATGCATCTTTATAGGCATTTAAGATACCTTCGTTATTATCAGAGGCTTTTTTTGCTTCTTCAATAGCCCTTCCTTCATAAGTTTCATCCTCTAGAAGAATTGAATCATCTACAATATAATGTATGAACTGAAAATCTTTTTCCCACATAAGGGTTACTATATCATCGTCAAGCACCTCCCTTTCGAAGTCTACGGAAAGTATCTTTAAAAAGTCTTCCATTTCATTTTTCGGAAGCCCTCTGTTGAAGGTCAGCTCCCGTATGCCGTCCTTAAAAAAGAAGAGAGCGAGATTGTCTTCTTTTTCATCGCTGTGGTATACAGTCTCACCCTCAAAGAATATATCGTGCTGTTTGATTTTTAGGGATAGAGAGCCGGAAGAATCAAGGAGTGTGGTCATCCTTGAGTATATGCTATTAATTGTCCTGGCATAGACGGGATTATTTTCAGGATAGATTCTGAAATTCTTTTTTGCCTTGATGAGTTCCTGAATCGTATCTTTTACGTCCTGAGTAAGGGTCATGATTATTATATGAATAGCTGTTTGCGCTCTTTAAGAAAATTTCTTATGATTATCTGGGTAGTGTTTAGCCGCTGAAGCCTCATATTTCTCTTCCTGATTGCCTGAATATCATTGAACGGAAACTTTTCTCCCCGTACCTCTGTCTGTATATGTTGAATTTCCTGGTAGAGTTCTTTTATCAGTTCCATCTCAAGGGGTTTGAGAAAGATAGGATTTACAATGACATAGCCCTCAGCTATATCCCATGTAATGGCCTTTATGCTTTTTCCTCTAATCCCCTTCATTTGGAGTCTCCTTTTTAAGGAAAATTTTTGAGATTATTATACCGGTCTCATAAAGAATAATAATAGGAACAGCCATAAGCGTCTGGTTAAAGGCATCCGGGGTGGGGGTTAAGACGGCTGCGAGGATAAAAGCTACAAGAACGGCATACTTTCTGTTTTTTGCGAGTGCCTTCGGTGTTACCACGCCGGCCCTTGTAAGAAACAGAATCACTATCGGCAGCTCAAATATGGCACCAAAGGAAAGGAGGAATTTCAGACAGAAATCAACGTAGTTGCCGACGGAAATCATTGGTGTCATGAATGCGGTCTTATAAGTCAGAAGAAAACCCATGGCAAAGGGCAGGACAACACTGAAGCAGAAGAGGGCTCCGATAAGGAATAGCACAGTACCGGCCACTACAAAGGGGCCGACATACTTTTTTTCTGAAGGCATGAGTCCCGGGGCGATAAACTTCCACAGTTGATACAGGGCTACCGGTAATGCAAGTACGAGGCCGGCAACCATGGCCACCTTTATATTCATCCAGAATGCCTCTGCCGGTGCGAGAAAAACAAGTTTTTGAATAGGTGAAGCTTTAGGTATGAACTCTATGTAGGGTGAAACAGTCGTTAAATGGAGGTCTGACCTTAGAGGAAGTGTCAGGAGTCTGAACAGTTGCTCCGAAAAATTAAAGGATAAACCAAAACCAATCAGTACGGCAATAAGGGATTTTATTAACCGCTGTCTTAATTCACTGAGATGCTCGGTAACGGGGAGTTTTTTCTCAACCATCTACTCCGCTTTCCTCCCCGCTTCTTCCCCCTCATCTTCTGAAGTCTTCCTATCCGCTTTATCATCTGTTTTTTCCGTTAAAGGTGAATGGTCATCTTTCTTTTCTTTGGCTGTTTTCCCAGTGAGGTCTACTCCTTCATATGTATCCGACAGCCCTTCATGGAGGGGGTTGTGAACCTCTTTCACCTCTGTATCTATCTGATCTTTAATCCCGTTAAGGGCTTTTTTTAATTCAGCCACACCTTTGCCGAGTGAACGGGCAAGTTCAGGTAGTTTCTTCGGTCCGAAGACGATCAGGACAACTGCGAAAATGACTATAAGTTCCTGTATTCCTAAATCAAACATATATTACCCCAGCCTTATACTCACGTATATATATCCTCTGTTTCTCTTCATAAGCAACAGGACGCTGTCTCCTTTGTTAAGTCCCTTGATCTCAGAGGCCATCTCCTCTGCTGATGTAACCCTCTTGCGATTGACCTCCAATATAACATCCCCTTTCTTGATATTCTGTCTTTCGGCAGGGCTGTTGTCGGTAACACCAAGGACGAGTACGGCTCCGCCGTCCCTGACTCCGAACTGTTCCGCAATAGCAGGGGGCATGGTTTTAGTCTGTAATCCCAGGATCTTCTCAATGATAAGTTCCGGGGTTTCAATACCTTTGCCCAGCTTTTCAATGATAACATTTAGATCGAGTTCCTTTCCTTCCCGGAAGATTTTCAGGTTGACACCCGTGCCGACGGGAGTTGAAGCTACAAGTCTTGGAAGCTCGTGCATGTCTTCTATCTTTTTACTATTATACCCGACTATGATGTCACCCCTCTGTATTCCTGCCCTGTCGGCAGGTGAATCCTTTGTGACATCAGTTACCAGAGCCCCGTGTCTGTCCCTGAGTCCAAAACTCTCAGCGATTTCAGGTGTAACCTTCTGAACGGTAACACCAAGCCAGCCCCTTTCAACAAAGCCCTTTTCTTTAAGAGAAAACAGGATATCCTTTGCGAGGTTAATGGGAATTGCAAAACCTATCCCCATGTTGCCCCCGGACGTAGAGAATATGGAAGTGCTGATACCTACAACCTCGCCATTGAGATTAAAGAGGGGGCCTCCCGAGTTACCGGGGTTTATGGCTGCATCCGTCTGGATAAGATCATCGTAGGGCCCGGGGCCTAATCCCCGAGCCTTGGCGCTCACAATGCCTGCAGTTACCGTGAGACCGAGGCCGAAGGGGTTTCCCATGGCAAGAACCCAGTCGCCCACCTCAAGGGCATCTGAATCCCCTAACGGGGCCACTGGAAGAGGTCTGTCAGCCTCTACCTTGATAAGGGCTATATCGGTATTTGGGTCCCTTCCCACAACAGTTGCCTTGTATTCGGTCTCATCCCAGAGTCTTACACTTATATCCTCTGCCCTGTCTATGACATGGTTACTGGTCAGGATATAGCCCTTTTCATCAATAATAAAGCCGGAGCCAAGGGACTGTCTCCTCAATTTCTTTTTCTCACGATCAGGGGTGTCAGGTGAGAAGGGGAAGGGTTTGGTTTTTTCTTTAATTATCCGGGTGGTGCTGATATTTACTACACTCTTGGCCCTTAATTTGACGATACCCGAGAATGTTTCAGGGACAGCTGAGGCAGAAGCCGGGCCGTACACAAATAATAGAATTGTTATTACAGCAAGGAAAAGTCTTTTTTTCATGTTTTTTCCTCTTCGTAAATCCGTTTCACCTTTACCTGATCCAGTGGAAAAAGGCTGAGTGTCAGGAATATCCTGAGCTCAGGGTTTCTGTTTTTGAAATCATACCCAACCCCGAGAGCGGCATAAGAATTTGAGGCAATCTTGACCCTGTAACCCATCTTGCCTTCCACGAGGTCTATGTGGTCCGAGAAATGGCTCTTTTTAACGATTAATTCACTTAATATGTTAAAACTATGGGCAGCGGCAAGGTCAAGGCCGAGCCTCAGTTCCACCTCGTCCTTCATGGAAGAACTGGTTGACTTGAAGTAAAAGAGGTTTCCATGCCCCCGGAAGGGACCTATACGTTTACTTACAAGCAGGGCTCCACCAACATGGCCATGAGTAGAAAAAGTCTCTTTACCCGGGATTGAAAATCCGACTAAATACGAGATTGACGGACCAAGGCCTTTCTCGGATAAGATATTATACTTGTATCCTATACTTATATCACCGATTCCCCCTGTGTCACGATAGTTGAAGATAAAGGGGATACTTGTAAGGAGCTCGATTTTATCGGTTAATCCATAGGATGCGTTTATAAATAATCTGTAAAAGTTGGGCTCGATTGACCGTTCGAGGGAG
>QIJG01000221.1 GCA_003232715.1 Nitrospirota bacterium | reverse complement strand
CCGACGGTGCCTGATAGAAAGATAAAGCCGAAGAGGGCCTTGATGGTGATATTAAGTTTTTTGCTCTCACTCTTTGCAGCGATATTCCTTGTCTTTTTTCTGGAAAATATAGAGAGGGCTAAATATAGGGCTAAATATAGAGAGAAAGCAGCCAATATAAAAACGGAGGGGGAGGATGTCTGAAGACAGAAGACAGAAGTCAGAAGACAGAAGTCAGAAGACAGAAGTCAGAAGTCTGAAGTCTGAAGTCAGAAGTCTGAAGTCAGAAGTCAGAGGCCTCTTCTGGTATCCCGGATTCCATATTACAGGTCTTCTGTTCTGCGCTGCGCTCTTCTTGCTTTCTTTTGCCTGCTTTCTCCTTCTGCTGTCTATGCCGACAACGGTAGTGCAGTATCACAGACAACTACAGTACAACCAACTCAGCAGCAAATAGAACAATTGCAGAGCCTCTCCCCTGCTCAGCGAGAGGCCATAAAGAGGGGGCTTGGCGTTACTGGAGGCGCACTTACCCCCGAAGCCGTAAAAACGTTAAAAGAAATGCCCGGGTTTAAAGGCCTGACTCCTGAAGATATAGAGAAGGGCAGAAAAATCCTTGACAAAAAGAAGACTCTTGTAAAAGGACAGGAGAAGGAAGGAGGACAGAAGACAGCAAAAAAGAGAGTCGGCACAGAAAGCCCCACCAGCTCATTATTCGACAGATACAGAACTGTTGGAGCTTATCAAGGCATTTCAACTGATTTAAAACCTTTCGGTTATGAGTTCTTCAAAGAGGCATCGCTGACGCCCCGCCAGGATATTTCTGTTACATCCGACTATATCGTAGGTCCCGGGGATGAAATCAGACTCATGCTGTGGGGCAGGGTAAATGCCCAGTATGTCCTTACTGTTAACAGGGACGGCAATATAAATATTCCGGAAATCGGTCCCCTTTCCGTTACGGGTATGCGTTTTGCGGATATGAAAAAGTTTATTATTAAAAATGCTGAACAGATAGTCGGGGCAAAGGCAAATGTTACAATGGGTGATTTGAAAAGCATTCAGGTCTTTGTGCTTGGCGAGGTTAAAAGGCCGGGCAGCTATACCCTTGACTCATTTTCAACAATAACAAATGCTATTTTAGCTGCAGGTGGTCCGACAGGGATTGGTTCTTTACGAAATATCCGGCTGAAGAGAAATAAGAGTACCGTATTTGTGATGGATTTTTACGACCTCCTTCTGAAGGGTGACAAGTCTCAGGATGAAGTGCTTCGGTCCGGGGATGTGGTCTTCGTTCCTACTGTAGGGCCGTTGGTTGGTATTGCCGGCAATGTTAAAAGACCTGCCATTTATGAACTCAAGGGTAAATATGACCTTCAAAGCCTTTTTAAACTTGCGGGCGGGATAATCCCTAGTGCCTATACACAGCAGATACAGGTTGAGAGGATTCAGAAGAATGAGAGGCAGGTAGTTATTGATATTGATGATAAGGACCTGACCAAATCAAAGGATATTATGCTTCAGGATGCAGACCTGGTAAAGGTATTTACAATAGTTGAAAAGGTGAAGAATGTTGTTTACCTGAACGGAAATGTCAAGCGCCCCGGCAAATATGAACTCAAGCCCGGGATGAGGGTTCGGGATTTAATAAAGGATGAGAATGATCTGCTGAAAGAGACATATTTTGACTATGCACTGGTTAAACGGCTGACCCCCCCTGATCTTGAAGTAAAGTTGATTCCCTTTGACCTCGGGAAAGTGATTTTTCATGATGATGCTGAAAACAATATCAAGCTGCAGCCGGAGGATTCAATTTATATCTTTTCAAAATGGTTTTTCTTCGAAAAACCATTTGTGACTATTGAAGGTGAAGTAAGGAATCTGAAAACCGGCAAGAATTCCGAGGCACTACTTCAACAGTCAGCAAAAAATATAAAAATGAAATTAAAGCTTGAGAATTTGAAGGCTGAACTTGAAAAATTGAAGTCAAAAGCCGAGGAGATGAAATTAAACGAAACAACGGATTTTGAAAAAATGAAGTTAGAGATTGAGGCAATGGCATTAAAAATCAAGCGGAAGGAATTAGAGGCAACAAAAGCATCTGATAAGATCAAGCTCAATTTGATTAAAAACCTTAAGGTCCGGGATGCAATACTCTCAGCAGGAAATCTCACAAAGGATGCTTATCTCAAAAAAGGTGCAATTCTAAGGCGTGATAAAGATGGGACGGTTTCGAGAATATACTTTAATGTCGAAAAAGCAATGGCTGAAGACCCGGAAGAAAATATCCTGCTTCAGGCGTATGACAGAATAATTATCCATTCGATATGGGAAGAGAAATATAAGCAGACAGTTTCAGTAGAGGGTGATGTCCTGAACCCCGGGGTATATCAATTCACAAAAGGTATGAAGGTGGGAGACCTTATCTTTGCAGCCGGAAATGTCCTTGAATCTGCATATCTGGATGAAGCCGAGATATCATCGCAGATTATAAAAGGTGGCAAGAGCATGATGGGAGAGTATAAAACGATAAACCTGAGAAAGGCCCTCATAGGTGACCCTGGCCAAAACCTTTCTTTAAAACCCTACGACAGGTTGTATGTAAAACGCATTTCAGAATGGCACGAAGAGCTGTTTGTCACTGTTACCGGAGAGGTAAGGTTCCCCGGCAAATACATTATTAAAAAAGGTGAGAGGTTGTCTGAGCTGATTGAAAGGGCTGGCGGATATTCGGGAAAGGCGTATCTGAGGGGCGCAGTGTTTATGAGGGAACGAGTGAGAAAGCTGCAGCAGAAGCAGATTGATGAAATGGTAGACAGGCTCGAAAGGGAACTCATGAGCACCGGAACAGCACAGATGGCAACTGCGACTTCTCCGGCAGAGGCGAAGATGATGAAGCTTGAGACAGAACAGAAGAGGCGGTTTATTGCAAAACTCGCTTCAGTTAAGGCTAAAGGCAGGATAGCGATTCAGCTATATCCTCCGGATAAGCTAAAGGAGACCTCATATGACATTGAACTTGAAGACGGCGATTCCTTATATATACCCACGGACCCGATGACAGTTCAGGTAATAGGTTCTGTTTATAGCCAGAATGCCTTTGTGTATGAAAAGGACAGGAAAGAGTATAACCACTACATAGACCTTGCCGGTGGTTATGTTAAAAACGCCGATAAGGATAATGTGTATATACTAAAGGCCAATGGTGTCGCTTTGAAAGTAAGCAGTGGGTTCCTTGGTCTTTCATGGAACAGCGACAGGTTCAGGTGGGAGGCAGGCAGTGGACAGGTGGAGTCAGGAGATACCATAGTTGTTCCTGAGAAACTTGAAAGAGTTGCATGGATGCGGAATATTAAGGATATTACGCAGATTCTATATCAGATTGCAGTTTCAGCGGGGGTGGTATTTGTTGCTTTCTAAAGGTGTGATAAATATTGGGCTCATCATAGTATCTGTTTTGTTGATTGTTCGGACCTCTGTGGCTTCTACAAACGTTCCTGTAGGCGATGATACCTACAATGTCCTGCTACGGCTTGAGGCGGAAGGGGTTATTCAGAGTGGTCTGCTTTCAACCGGACCGTTAAGCCGCGAGGAGGTAGCAAGGCTGATACTTGAGGCAGAAAGGAATTCAGAAACTAAAAGCCCTTTCATACGGCAGTTGGTTCAATCCCTGAAGAAAAGGTTCAGGGATGAAAGTGGTGAAACGAAACATATAAATATCGAATATATAAAGCCTCTTGACAGAGTTTATGTTCAGTATATTTACTCTGATAGAGATCCACGGGAGATGATCTATAACAATGATGGCGACAACTATAAAAAAGGCTCCAACGCAAGGTTTGGCCTTATATCAAGGGCGGATCTCGGGAGAGCTTCTTTTTACATCAATCCTGAGGGAAGGTACTCTGATTCCGAGAGTGAGACGGATATCATAATGAAGAGGGCCTATGGCGTTCTGAGCTTTTTAGGCCTGGAACTCGAGTTAGGCAAGGATTCACAGTGGTGGGGGCCGGGGCGTAATGGTTCCATACTACTCTCCAATAATCCCGAGCCTATGAATATTTTAAAAATTACAAACCCCCATCCCGTCCTTCTGCCCTGGATCTTCAAGTATCTTGGTCCTTTTAATTTTACCGTATTTGCAACAGAGCTTTCGAAAGAAAGGGTTGTGCCCAAGCCGTATTTATGGGGGATGCGTCTTGATTTCAAGCCCATCCCATATTTTGAGATAGGACTCCAGAGAACTGCGCTTTTAGGTGGAGAAGGCCGTTCGGAAGACCTTAAAACGTGGTGGGATAGCTTTTCTGGTATAGGGGAGAACCCCGCAGTTGATATAGCGGGAGACCCTAAAGATACTGAGGCAGGGGACCAGAGGGCGGGCTTTGACATAAAGCTGACACTTCCGTTGAAATGGCAGCCGTTGCAGATATACGCGGATGCAGCCGGAGAAGATGAGGCGGGGGGACTGCCGACCAAGTGGGCATATCTTGGAGGTATTTATCTGCCGCGGATTCCAGGATTTGAGAGGATTGATTTCAGGGCTGAATATGCAAACACTTATTTGAAGGGCCTTCCGAATGTCTGGTATAATCATGACATTTACAGAACAGGCTATAGATATAAAGGCAGGATAATAGGTCATCATATGGGCACTGACTCAAGGGATTTCTTTTTCGAAATGAGTTATCGTGTACCTGAGATAAACGGCTGGATTAAACTCTCATATGATAAGGAGAAGCATAATTTGTCCAGTACCACTAACCCTACCAAGGTTGAATCGTCGGTAGGTGCCAAGTTTGATGTGGGAGGGGGAGTGAGTATGGAAGGACGGTATATCTCCGGACGTTTAAAGAATTACGAAGACCTCTCTGATAAAGACAGCAGGATTAATCTCATATCTTTTGAACTGAGTTATAATTTTTAGAGAGAAAATCTTTCAACTCAGGTTATAAAACAGTCAATGAACGAGAAGATATTCAGGGAATACGATATAAGGGGGGTTGCCGGGAGGGACCTTACGGTGGAGCTTGCCTTTTCTCTCGGCAGGGCCTTTGGTTCATATCTCAGGAGGTTAAATCCGAAGGCGAAATGTATAACCGTAGGCAGAGATGCAAGGATAAGCTCCGGGGAACTTGCCGGTGGCATGATTGAAGGAGTGATAAGCTCCTGTATTGATGTTGTTGATGTCGGTCTATGTCCCACTCCTCTTCAGTATTTTTCTCTATTCCATCTTGATACCGACGGCGGTGTTATGGTAACAGGCAGTCACAACCCGCCGCAGTATAACGGCTTTAAACTGAGTGTCGGCAAAGAGACTATTTTCGGGGATTCCATTCAGAGGCTGAAGGATATCTTGCTGAATAAGGAATGGTCTGAGTGTCAACACAAGGGCAGTATAACGAAATACGATATTATTTCTGCCTATAAAGAGTTCATTATCAGCAGATTTTCTTATCTTTCAGATGAAAAATACAGGCGTTTGAAGATAGTTGCAGATGCCGGCAATGGGACGGCGGGCCTGGTAGTACCGGAGCTGCTGGATGCAATCGGCTGTGATGTGATGCCCCTTTACTGTGAGCCCGACGGGAGGTTTCCAAACCATCATCCGGACCCTACGGTCGTAGAATATATCGAGGACCTGATAAAGACAACCAAAACCTGGATTTAGGCGTTGGATATGATGGGGATGCAGACAGGATCGGCGTTGTGGATGCAACGGGCGATATAATCTGGGGGGACCAGATTATGATAGTCCTGTCAAGGGATATACTGAAGAGGGTCCCCGGAGCCGTTATTGTAGGTGACGTGAAGTGTTCCCAGGTGATGTTTGATGACATAGAGCGGCACGGTGGCAGGCCCATAATGTGGAAAACAGGTCACTCCCTGGTGAAAGACAAGATGAAAAAAGAGGGAGCCGTGCTGGCCGGAGAGTTCAGCGGCCATATATTTATTTCAGACGGTTATTTCGGCTATGATGATGCCGTATATACAACCATGAGAATTATAGAGATAATGAAGACCCGGGGGATGAGTATGAAAGAACTGCTCTCTGATGTTCCGCGGATGCACTATACCCCGGAGATAAGAATAGAGTGTCCTGAGGACAAAAAGAGGACAGTGGTGCAGAGAGTGGTGAAACGGTTTCAGGAGCAGATGGCATCCGGTAACGGGCAGATTCCAATAAAGCATCTCCACGACATAGACGGTGTAAGAGTGGTCTTTGACCGGGGGTGGGGACTTGTAAGGGCAAGTAATACCCAGCCTGTTGTGGTTATGAGAGTGGAGGCAGAGGATGAGGAAAGTCTGAACAGCTACAAGGCCCTGTTGGATAAGGAACTCAAAGATGCAATGGAGGTAAGATGAAGGCAGTTATCCTTGCAGGCGGATCCGGTACAAGGCTGTGGCCCCTGTCCCGTAAGGAATATCCAAAACAGTTTCTGAAGATAAACGGCTCTCATTCACTTCTTCAACAGACGGTAAAGAGGCTTGCACCCCTTGTCTCCGGAGAAGATTGTGTGGTGGTGACTAATGAGAAGCATAAGTTCCACGTGCTTTCCGACCTTAATGCAATAGATGGGGGTTCCGGCAATAATCTTATTCTTGAACCTGTTGGCAGGAATACCGCTCCGGCTATAGGTCTTTCAGCCCTCTACTGCAAAGAGAGACTTGGATGCGGGCTGGACGAGGTAATGGTAGTCCTTCCCTCGGATCATATTATAAGGCCTGAAGATGAGTTCAGAACTTATCTGAATATGGCCGCAGAGTTTGCGGGGGACGGCTTTCTGGTGACACTTGGGATAAAACCCACAAGACCTGAGACCGGATACGGCTATATTAAAGCCGGCAAGTCTGTTAGCCTGAAAGCCGGACAACATTCAATCCTGCCGGAAAATAGCTGTTTCTCAGTGGAGGAATTCACAGAGAAACCTGACCGGGAGACTGCCGGGCGTTATTTCTCCGCGGGCAAACACTTCTGGAATGCAGGGATATTTGTCTTTACCATTGGTACTATCCTTGATGAGTTAAGACAATGGTGCCCTGATATTTACCAAAAACTTAGTGAGGGGTTTGATAATGCCCTTTCACTCTTTAAAGAGATGCCGGATATCTCCATTGATTATGCCGTGATGGAGAAGTCGGAAAAAGTTGCTGTAATGCCTGTTGATCTTTACTGGAATGATGTCGGCTGTTTTGAATCCATGTATGAGGCCTTTGACAGGGATAAAGACGGGAATATAAAGATAGGGGATGTCCTTTCCATAGAGACCAGGGACTCTTTTGTAATCGGCAACAGGAGGCTTATTGCAACAATAGGTCTTGAAGGCATTGTAGTTATAGAGACTGATGACGCCATGCTTATCACAACAAAGGACCAGACCCAGAGAGTGAGAGAGGTGGTTGAGAGTCTCAGGGCGCAGGGCAGGCGGGAGGTGTTGGAGCATACTATTATATACAGACCCTGGGGCAGTTATACAGTGCTTGAGGAAGGACAGAGGTATAAGATTAAGAGGATAGAGGTCAACCCTGGCGCAAGACTGAGCCTTCAGATGCATTATCACAGGTCCGAACACTGGGTGGTGGTAAGGGGCACAGCAAAGGTGACAATCGGTAAAGAGGTAAGATTTATCCATGAAAACGAGTCAGCCTATGTGCCAAAATCCACCCTCCACAGGCTTGAAAATCCCGGTAAAGTACCGATCGAGATAATAGAGGTACAAAACGGTGAATACATGGAAGAGGATGATATTGTGAGATTTGACGATCTCTATGGAAGGGATGACGGTGGTAATGATTTGCTGTCTTAAACAAGGAGGAATCTGAAATCATGGAAGCAGCGGAATTCAAAAAAAAGGAGTCGCCCCATTCAGGCCGCAAGGCCCTTATAACAGGCATTACAGGTCAGGATGGTTCGTATCTGACGGAATTTCTCCTGTCAAAGGGCTATGAGGTTCATGGTCTTATCCGCAGGGCGAGTACATTTAATACAGGGAGGATCGATCACATTTATGTGGACCCTCATGTTTCAGATGCAAGGATGTTTCTTCATTATGGAGACCTTGCAGACTCCGGTCAGCTGACACATCTTATTTATAATATCAGGCCTGACGAGGTCTATCACCTTGGGGCCCAAAGCCATGTGCGGGTAAGTTTTGATATGCCGGAATTTTCAGGAAATATAACAGGCCTGGGCACAACAAGACTTCTTGAGGCGATCCGGAGGAGCGGGATAAAGACAAGGTTCTACCAGGCATCCTCTTCAGAGATGTTTGGTGCGTCTGCACCACCACAGAATGAGAAAACACCCTTTTATCCAAGAAGCCCTTATGCTGCCGCAAAAGTCTATGCCTACTGGATGACCGTTAACTACAGGGAAGGTTATAACATGTTTGCATGTAACGGGATACTCTTTAATCATGAATCGCCCCGCAGGGGTGAGACCTTTGTAACAAGAAAAATCACGAGGGCGGTTGCGGGTATAATAGCCGGAAAACAGAATAAACTCTATCTTGGAAACCTTGAGGCCAGAAGGGACTGGGGCTTTGCACCCGAGTATGTGGTATGTCAGTGGCTGATGCTCCAGCAGGACAAACCTGCCGACTATGCAATCGGCACGGGTGAGAGTCATTCGGTAAGAGATTTTATAGAGCTTGCCTTCAGATATGCGGGTATTGAGATAGGGTGGGAAGGTGAAGGCGTTGATGAAAAAGGAGTTATACGTTCCCTCTCCCCTGCTCTCAGGAATATGACTGCCGTCAGGATCGGAGATGTTCTTCTTGAGATTGACCCAAAGTACTTCCGTCCCACAGAGGTGGAATACCTGCTTGCCGATGCATCAAAGGCAAGGGAAACGCTTGGCTGGGAACCAAGAGTAACATTTAAGGAGCTTGTGAGGATAATGGTGGAATATGATATGGAATTGGCTGGCGTGAACCTGCCCTTTGACGGGAAGAAGGTTCTGGAAGAGAAGGGCATAAACTGGACTAAGAATGTACAGACGGTGGGCTAAGCTTCAGGATGCATAAATCCTCCGGAATTTATGTTGCCGGTCATCGCGGCCTTGTCGGCTCTGCTATTGTGCGGAGGCTTCAATCCGAAGGATACACGGACATTATTACCCGCACTCACTCTGAGCTTGACCTTGCCGGACAAGCTGAGGTCGAGGAGTTTTTTAAAAAAGAACGGCCCGAATATGTATTTCTTGCAGCAGCAAAGGTCGGTGGTATCATAGCAAATAATACATACCCGGCGGAGTTTATTTATACCAACCTCATGATTCAGACCTGTATACTTCATGCTGCATACCTGAGCAGCGTTAAAAAACTCGTCTTTCTTGGGAGTTCCTGTATATACCCAAAATTTGCTCCGCAGCCAATGAAAGAAGAATATCTCTTGACAGGTGAACTTGAGCCCACAAACGAGCCCTATGCAGTTGCAAAGATTGCCGGTATAAAGATGTGCCAGGCATATAACAGGCAGTATGGAACCAGTTTCATCTCGGTGATGCCCACAAACCTCTACGGCCCCAATGACAACTTTGACCTTGAGACCTCCCATGTCCTTCCTGCGATGATAAGGAAATTCCACGAAGCCAAATCCATTGAATCCAACCCTCCAGCCTCTAAGCTCCAACCGGTTGTTCTCTGGGGCACGGGCTCACCCCGCCGTGAATTTCTGCATGTCGATGACCTTGCCGACGCCTGCCTTTTTCTCATGGAGAACTATGACATAAAACCAGGCATTGACCCCGGTCTGATCAACATCGGCACAGGAAAGGACATAACTATAAAAGAGCTTGCCGAGATGATAAAGGAGACCGTGGGGTACAAGGGCAGCATAAGCTGGGATGCAACCAGACCTGATGGCACCCCGCAGAAGCTTCTTGATGTGACCAAACTGAAATCACTTGGCTGGGAACCCGGAATAGCACTGAAACAGGGGATCAAGCAAACCTATGATTGGTATAACAAGCAAGCCTGATAGCCTGCCACCTGCTTTTTAAGGGCCACGCCATGCTCTCTGCGCTATGCACTATGCTTTTTCAGGGCTCCGCTTGCCGCCCATTCCCTTGACACTATAAAGAGACAAGTTTTATAATTTAACTCTAAACACAAGGGGTTCAAGACGTACCCTACCTGACCACAACCAATTATAGTAACTCCAGTAAGTCAAGTATAGCAGGTCAGGCTTCTCGTTCATGCCTATAAACGGTTCCAGCTCTGAAAGGAGCCTCACAATCCACCACTTTTAGTCCTACCCATGGCGTAGGAAGGGCGGTAGCCTGTCCTTTTTACCAGCTTGCCGCCTGTTAGCCCAATAGCCTGCTCGCTTGCCATCTTGAAAGCCAAACATATATGCTATAATTTATAAAGAAAGATAATTCGGGGGTAAGTATGGGAGTTGCAGTTAAGAAGTCAAAGCCACATTTATATATTACCAGAAAAAAAAATGTATGTGGAGGAGACCCTGTAATTGAAGGGACAAGGGTTAGCGTTGATCTAATTGTTGAAATGGATAGAGCGGGACATTCAGTGGATGAGATAGTAGCCATATATCCTCACATTACGCATGCTCAGGTTTATGATGCTCTTTCTTACTATTATGACCATAAAGAAGAGATTGACAAAATAATTGAAGAGAACAAGGAAGAGTACTGGATTAAGAAGACAGCAGGCGAGACTTGGAGGAAATAAAGCTTTATATAGATGAAGATCTTTCGGACCGCATAGCAGTTGCTTTAAGGAGTAAAGGGTTCAATGCAATTAGTGCTCATGAAGTTGACATGAGAGGCAGGACAGATAAGGAGCAGTTAGAGTATGCAACAAAACATGACCGGGTGTTGTTGACAAGAAACGTCAAACACTTTGTGAACTTGCAGAGGGAATATTACAAGAAAGGTATCTCTCACAATGGAATGGTTGTAACAGATTATCTTCCTTTAAAGGAATTAATCAGGAGGATAACAAATTTTCTTAATGTAAGACACAGGGATGAGATAAAGAACACCCTTGACTGGTTGCAGAACTATAAATGATTTCAACAAAGACTTCAGTAAGGAAGTGAGAAATAGGTCCGTTTTTATAACTTTGAACATAGAACTTGAAACATCTTACCAGCCGTGATAACCTTAACAGCCTGTCAGCCTGCTCGCTTGCTCGCCAATTAAACATGAATCAATCATGGATTAAATTCCTCCCGGCCTTTATTCGCAAAAGGTTAGACAAGCGGCTCAACCTGCAAAAAGTTATTACCAATGCCGGTTGGCTCTTTGCCGACAGGATCTTTCGTATGGGTGTAGGGCTGTTTGTTGGCGTGTGGGTAGCCCGTTACCTTGGTCCTGAGCAGTATGGAATTCTGAACTACGCCATAGCCTTTGTAGGTCTGTTTTCGGTACTGTCTACATTAGGGCTGGACAATATAGTAGTCAGGGAGCTTGTCAAACACCCTGAACGTCAGAACGATATCCTGGGGAGTGCTTTCCTCCTTAAGCTGACAGGTGGTTTTTTTGCATTTGCCGTTGTGGTTACCGTCTCTACCTTGTTGAAGCCCGGGGATAACCTCACACGCATAGTCATTGCCATTCTTGGGTTTGGCCTGATCGTGCAGTCTTTTAACACAATTGATCTGTGGTTCAGATCCCGTGTTGCTTCCAAATATACCGTTTTCTCTCAGAATTTCTCTTTTATCCTTACATCCGTTGCCAAGGTTGTCCTGATCCTTAAGCGTGCATCGCTCCTTGCCTTTGTTATCGTCAATTTAGCTTACCTCATCCTGTCGGCGGTCGGGCTGTTTTTTTTCTTCAAAAAGAAGGGGAAGAGCTTAACCCAATGGCGACCGGCATATTCAGTGGCAGTAAGCCTTGTTAAGGAGTCATGGCCGCTCATCTTTGCCGGATTGGCCATTGCAGTTTATATGAAAATAGACCAGATTATGCTGGGAGAGAT
>QIJG01000337.1 GCA_003232715.1 Nitrospirota bacterium | reverse complement strand
TGTAAATCCTGAGGTGCCTTGGTGCCTCTATACCGAGTCTTACCTGATTTCCCTTTACCTCCACCACCCTGATGATTATATCATCACCAATCCGGATTGATTCGTCTGACTTCCTTGTCAATACCAGCATCCTGCCTCCTCTTGTTTTCAACAGATTTAATTCAACCCGGATTCAGCGATAAAAAGCCTCAATCGAGGAAGCGATATGATAGAGTCTGAACGGTTTTAATTTCGCAGTAAATTCACCCGGATGGTGAATTGCGAAATTTCCTCGGAGACGGACACGATGTCCGTCGAGAATGAGTGAAGGCTCTATCATATCGCTTCCAACAACCATTTATTGCTGGATCCGGGTTCAATTAAATCCCCGGATAATCATTGCAGGAAATCCAGCAGGGACTGGCTCAGTAACCTTGCCCCTGTATTCCTTAATGCCTGAAGCGCTACCTGGTTTTTTGATACTTCAGATATTACCTCTGCAAAGTCTGCATCCTCTGTTCCGGAAAGGAGGGTCCGTAAACCAAGGACGGCATTATCCAATCTGCCGTGCTCTGTCTCTGTGAAATTCATCCTTGCCCCTAACTCTGCCCTTGCGTCCGTGACCTGTCCGATAGAATCGTCAATCGGGGTCAGTATTGCATTGATCCTGTCGGTATTATTGTTCTCAAGGGCACTCTGCAGCTTCCCGGTCATCTGAATAATGTTGTCGAAAGAAAAGGTGTCCTCTACTGAAGTATACGGCGGGCCACCCTGAAGCTCTGTCTCCACTGCAGATTTATCATCCGTACTGGAAATAGCTATTATCACCCTGTTTGGGGGATAGGTTGCATCGATAACCTGTCCGGGAATGTAATGAATATATTTTGTCCCCTCCTCAAGGGTGACTACTTTGTGGGATGACTGAACGTAGGCAAACGCCTCATTTCCCGTCAGGTTTTCCTTTACCTTTGCATTGGCCCCTACCTTTACTTCCAGATTGTTTTGATCACCCTGGTAATCATAAGTGCCGGGGTCAAAAGCCCCCCTGTCCGTCAGGAGTCCGCTAAAGATGTATTTGCCCTGAAATGAGGAGTTTCCAAGGCTGAGCAGCTGCTTCTTCAGTTCTTTAACTTCCTTTGCCGTTGCCTCCCTATCCTCACTGCTCATGCTTCCGTTCAGTGCCGAAAGAGACAGCTCCTTTAACCTTGAAAGGGCATTGGTGGCATCTCCAAGGATTCCCCCGGTAATCTCAAGATTAGCTGTGACTCCCTCTATATTCTTTATATTCTGTTGAGTTTCCTTAATGCTGACCTTATAGGCAAGTGCCCTCGATGCTCCGACAATATCCTGAGACGGCCTGTTTATCTTCTTTCCAGTGGCAAGGGATTCCTGGGCATCATAAAGCCTTCTGAGGTTCTCCTGCATGGCCCTTGTCAGCCGGTCGTATATTGTAAAGCTTGAAATCCTCATAAATTGAGTATAACCTTCAGCAGTTCGTCGGTGACCTTTATGAGTTTTGCCCCTGCCTCAAAAGACTTCTGGTATCTGATGAGATTTGCGGCTTCTTCATCAAGGTTAACCCCCGATACTGATTCCCTTCTCATATTCAGCTCATTAAGCAGGCTCTGTTCAAAGTCCGTACTGTCCTGTGCAGTGCTGCTCATGTTGCCTGCAAGGGTTACAATCGTACTGTAGTAACCGTTAAAACTGTGCCCTATATCTGAAACATTACCCTGATAGATGTCAGTCATGGCAAGTGCGTTTCTGTTGTCTCCCGGCAGGGTGTAATCATGGGTTGATGCGGCCACCTCTTTAGCAGAAGATATATTGAGGGCAAAATTTTCTACGGATAGATCAAGAGGAGTTATAAGGAATTTATCTCCTCCCCGGGGGCCGCCGGCATCATCTGTTACTACTGTCTCAATACCGTCAAATGCTATTGTATTGCCGGAGGTATAGGTAGTCGGGGGAACAACGGTCGTATCCGTTGCAAGGTCCACTACACTGTATGTGGATGAATCGCTGAACCTTATTTCGTATTCGTGGAGTGTCAGCTGGGTTAAGTCGGAAATGGTTTTAGAGCTTACGGATGCCCCGTCCGAGTAGTCTTTTACAGACAGCTGAAGTGGGGCAAAGAAGTCCTTGTCCGTTGACCCTCCAAGATCATATCCCTGTTGGTGTTGCAGGTTTGTCTCCTTTATGATGGATGCAACAAGGCTCCTGAAATTCTTCAGCGGGCCTTTCTGAATCTCCTCTCTTGATGCAAGCAGTCCTGAAAGGGCACCTCTGGAGATGTAATCATTCACCCGGTCATTGCCGGCCGTTATGTCTATGGTGCCGTCAGGGTTTACTTTAGAAGCAAGTCCGAAAGAGTTTTCCCCTTCAACGAGGTTTTTGTTGCCCATCACTATAGTAACCCGTCCGGAGTCATCCTCAAAGGAGTTGAACCCGATCAGTTCGCTCAACTGTCCCATCAGGTTATCCCGCTTGTCTCTCAGGTCACTTGCCTCATAAGAGGAACCGGCTTCCACCTCTGTTATCATCCCGTTCATGGATGCAATCTCACCGGTGATAGTGTTTATCTTGTCAATCGAATCTTTTATCTGTCCATCTGTCTGCTTCACTGTCTCCCTGAGGGAGCGTTCCATATCCTTTGCCATGGATATTAACCCCTTAGCCTTATGCAAAAGGACAGAGCGTTGTGGCAGGGCCTCAGGGTTATCGGCTACTTCCTGCCAGGCATTTATATATTCATTGAAGGAACCGGAGAATTTTGGGGACTGCTGCTCATTAAATACCTCTTCGACCTGACTGAATACATCTCCGAGGCTGTTCGACCTGGCAAAGTTTTGCTTCTGAAGGAGTATCTGATTTTGCAGGAGGTTGTCGTAATGGCGTCTTATGTGCCCGACTGTAACACCCCGTCCAATAAACCCCGCCCTGGTCCTTCCCGGTGTTTGTATCTCAAGAATCGCCTCCTTGCGTGAAAAACCGGGGGTATTGATATTGGCAATATTGTTTGCCGTTACATCAAGGGCGGCCCGGCTTGCAAAAATGGCGGATTTCCCGATATCAAAGAGTCCGAATATTCCCATCAGGGAGTTATCTCCATAGTGAGCTTTTTATCTGCAACCATCAGGCCTCCCTTGAGATGGTGCGTGAAGGGGAGGCTTTAACGTCAAAGGTCTGTAAAAAGACGGATGAGACCCTGAGATGAAGGGACGCCCGTTCTATAAGCAACCTGTTGACTTCATTCAGTTCTCCAATCCCCTGCATGAGACTGAGGAGCTGGGAGCGGAGATCGAGGAATCTTTTGTTTCCGGTAATACTGTGAAGGTCGGAAATACTTTGTCCTCCCTCCGTGTCTCCGAAAAATTCATCAGCAAGTCTCTTCCTCTCTTCTTCGAGGAGTCTTAACTGGAGCACGAGATTGTCTTTCTCTTTGGCCAGGGTTTCAACCGCTAAAGGGTCAAAGGAGATGATCGCCTTTTTTTCCCCTTTCAGCAGGTCGTAGAGCCTTGAGTAACTCCTTACCTGTTCTTCCAGTATCCTAAGTATCTGATCTGAGTCCTTCATATCTCCTCTAACATCCTGCTGAGAATCTTTCCGGGGTCTATCCCGTATGTGCCGGACTCGATGGCCTGCCTGATGGTCTCAACCCTGTCGGTCCTTACTTCGGGGAGTCTTTGAATCTCCGCCTTCATCTCGTTAATTTCCTTTGCCTTGCCTGAAACTTCCACCCGGTCAGCTACTCTCTTACTGCCCTGTAACTGCTCGCTTTTCCCGGTGGCATCCTTGCCTTGTGCCTTCTGAGCCCTGAGATAAACATCCTGTCCCTCAGGAGGCTTTCCACCGTAGATCTTCATTTAAATCCTCCTTAAACAAATTTACTATAACTTTAATACTATAAAATATTATCGGCCAGGGGTAAAAAAACTTTAATCTTCGTTCCCCCGTAGTGATTTCATGAGCATTTCAGAGATTCCTGTGCCTCTTTGAGCAAGGGTCTTTGAGAGTTCCATATCAAAGAGCGTCTGAAATACATCACCGGACAGTCCTCCCTGAAAGAGCCCCTTACCGCTCATACCACGCATGCCCTTCAGGAGTTCATAGATAAAGAGGGATTCAAATTTCCGGGCCACCCGTTTTGTTTCCGCTTCAGACGCTTTGGTTCTGTTTCCAGCCTCTGTTCTGTTATCCCGACTTTGAAGTCCTGTGCTGTAAATTGACAGAATAGACGGATCAATCGTCATATAATCTCCAGTTCCGCCCTGAGAGCCCCTGAGGCCTTAAGGGCCTGAAGAATGGCTATCAGGTCACGTGAGGTGACACCCATGGCATTCAGTGCCCTTACCACCTCTCCAAGCGAGGCCCCTGAGACCTGTATCAGATGGGCCTTTTCTTCCTTTGCCGTTACCTTCCTTGAAGGAACCACCACTGTTTTTCCCGTTGAGAACGGAGATGGCTGTGAGACCTGATATTCAGTGGTGATCTCTACGGTGAGACCTCCATGGGCAATTGCTACGGGAGAGATGCGGACGTTTTCACCTATGACCACAGTGCCTGTCCTTTCATTGATTATCACCTTTGCAGGCATATCAATAGCAACATTTATATTCTCAACAAATCTTATAAGTTCAACTATTCGTCCCTTATATGATTCAGGGACTTTCAGGGCTATGGTGGAAGGGTCCAGTGCCGCTGCATATCCGCTCTTTAGTGCCCTGTTTATCTCTCTCATCATGTTTGAGGCCACAGTGAAGTCGGGATTGTGAAGTATTATTTTCACCTCAGTAAGTGAATTCAGTGACATGGGGATTTCCCTTTCAATAATAACTCCGTTTGGTATTCTTCCCACTGTGGGATGGTTTTTCTGGATGTTGGTGCCCCCTGTGCCTGCGGCAAAGCCACCTATTGAGACAGGACCCTGCGCAATACCATAGACCTTTCCGTCAGGTCCTTGCAGGGGAGTCATAATGAGAGTTCCGCCCTGTATATCTTTGGCATCTGCCATGGCGGAGACAAGTGCATCCACCCTGTTGCCGGCCCTTGGAAAGGGGGGCAGGGTTGCAGTGACCATTACGGTTGCCGTGTCTTTTGGCTTTATGTCCCTTGGATTGACTGTGAGGCCCATACGTGCCAGCATATTTGCCATGCTCTGCATGGTGGCCCTGCCTTTGTCCCCGCTTCCGTTCAGGCCGACAACCAGTCCGTACCCGACAAGCTGGTTCTCCCTTACCCCCTCAATAGATGCGATGTCCTTTATCCTGTCGGCATTAACTGCATGGTTCGGCAATAGCAGGATAAGGACCAGGACGGCACTGAACACAATCTTTTTCATATCACTGTTACCCCTTTTGATTGACTATTGACTATTGACTATTTGGAAAAGCATGAATCATCAATAGTCATTCCTAAAATGGCCATATCCTGTCAAGTATGTTTCCAAGCCAGCCCGAGGCCTGCTTGCTGTCGATTATTCCGTCACCTACGAGGAATATCCGGGCATCGGCAACCTTTGTGCTGTAAATGGTGTTGTTGGTAGATATGTCGTCGGGTCTTATTATGCCTTTCAGCACAAGGACCTGTTTTTCATAGTTCAGGGTCACCTCTTTCCTTGATTCTATAACGAGGTTACCATTAGGCAGGACGTTAATAACCCTTGCCGTGATGGTGCCGTTTAGAGAGCCCTCTCTTGTGGTCTCCCCCGTGCCCTGAAAATCATTCTTGAATGAGCTGCCGGCTGATGGCGAAAAAGTACTGCCCTTTCCGTAGAGATTCTTCAGGTTCATGTTGAGAGGTGCACCGAAAAAAGTACCTATGCTTGCATCCAGGGTTGAATCCGTTCCTGTCGTTGTCTCTGCCTTTTTGCTCCCTGATACATTCTCAACGATCAGTACGGTTACCAGGTCGTTGAGCCTCCGTGCCCTTCTGTCCTCAAAGAGACTGGCCCCTTCCCGGTAGATGGACCCGGGTGTGGTATATCCTCCGGGGTGCCCTGGGGTAGCCGGTTCCGGTATATAGATAGGTGATTGTGGCGGAAGCGTATTTGTTGATGCACACCCCACTGAGAATAACAATATTAATATGCTTAAGGTTGATAGTAAGACATTATTCCTGTCCGGCCTATGGTTGCACATTTACTATTCTCCTGCTCTCTACAATCCCGGTTATCGTCTTTCTTGATGTCAGATTCATCACGGAGATCTCCCTTTCAGAATAGCCGTCTTCTCTGGCAATCCCCGGTGGAGAATTGGTTTTGTACAGGATGGTAATACGCTGTCCCTTTTTGATCAGGGGTTTTTCACCTGTTACTGCCTCTGTTAAGGTGCTGTCGGCCGGCAATGACCTTTTCAGGACCTTTCCTCTCACACCTTTTATGTCACTTATTGCACCCTTGGGGATTCTTCTGACATCCATCATTGTGGTATAAACATCAGTACTGCTGATAACAGTCCCTCTGTATAATGCCCTTCTGGTCCTTACAACCTGTTCCCTTGCCGTTATGTATGCCTTTATTCGCACTTCCCTGTTATCAGGGAACCGGAAGATGAAAGATGCCCTGCCGAGGGGGCCCCTTTCAGTTATGATCTCAACCGGTCTGCTCTGAGGCAGGGGCTCTTCTGCAACAAGCTTTTGTACCTGAATCTCCGGCCATGGATAATTATTTATGAGATAGTCCTGAATAACGGCTTCAGGAGTCCATCCGGAGACAACTGCTAAGGCTATCAAGAGGGATATTATCATTAAATTGACCTTACCTTCTCAGATTATCTGCTATCTGCAACATGTCATCCGCAGCCTTTACTACCTTGGAGTTGATCTCATAGGCCCTCTGGCTTACAATCATCTGGACCATCTCGTCTACAATATTTACATTGCTGAGTTCAATAAACCCCTGTTGTATTGTCCCCGTGCCTTCAGTGCCACCCGGGGTGTCGGTGGTCGGCACGCCTGATGAAGCGGTCTCTTCAAAGAGATTCTTTCCAATTGCTTTCAGACCGCCCGGGTTGGAGAATCTGGCAAGCTCAATCTGTCCTGCCTCGGTGGGAACAGCACTGCCGGGCTCTGTTGCATTTATCCTTCCGTCCGAGCTTATGGTTATCTGGGTTGTATCCGAGGGGATGGTTATCTCGGGTTCCATGGGGTATCCTTCAGATGTTACAATTCTGCCCTCGCTATCCAGTTTGAATGCTCCGGACCTTGTATAGGCAATCTCGCCATCCGGTTCTACGATCTGAAAAAAGCCTTCTCCTTCTATTACCATATCAAGGGGATTCCCTGTGGATTTGAAGTCTCCCTGCTCAAATATCTTCTGAACAGCTACCGGTCTGACGCCGAGCCCGATCTGTATGCCTGAGGGAAACTGTGTGCTATCGGCAGAAGCCGCCCCCGGGGTTTTTATCTCCTCATACATCAGTTCCTGAAAATCAGCCCTGCTCCGTTTGTATCCGGTTGTATTTACATTTGCAAGATTGTTGGCTATAACAT
>QIJG01000064.1 GCA_003232715.1 Nitrospirota bacterium | reverse complement strand
CAGTTACGCCACCTGCTGTTTCTGCAAAAATCCCTTCGGTCCTGGCGAGGAGTTTTATCCCCTCGATTATCTCATCATCCGTGACCTCTTCGCCGTAACCGCCGGACTCCTTTACTGCCCCGCAGGCATAAAACCCGTCTGCCGGGTTTCCTATGGCAAGTGACTTTGCTACGGTATCCGGTTTTATGGGCCGTATAACATCGGTATCACTCTTGATGGCTGTAACAATAGGGTTGCAGCCCTTTGCCTGAGCAGCAAATATCTTCGGGTTTGCCTCATCTAAAATCCCCACTTCTTTGAACTCTTTAAACGCCTTCCATATCTTTGTCAGAAGTGACCCGCTTGCGCAGGGGACTATGATATTATCAGGCGCTTTCCAGCCCAGTTGCTCTGCTATCTCAAATCCGATGGTCTTTGAGCCCTCGGCATAAAAGGGGCGGATATTGATGTTTACAAAGGCCCAGTTGTATTTGTTTGCAATCTCGCTGCATAGCCTGTTGACATCATCGTAATTGCCATCCACTGCTATAAGGTTAGGCTTAAATACCAGTGAGGCAACAATCTTGGTGGCCTCAAGTGTTGCCGGTATGAAGATGAACCTGTTGAACCCGGCCTTTGCCCCGTGGGCGGAGACGGAATGGGCAAGGTTGCCTGTTGAGGCACAGGCGACTGTATCAAAGCCGAATTCCCTGGCCTTTGTAAGTGCAACCGCTACGACCCGGTCCTTGAATGAGAGTGTGGGGTGTGCCACGGTGTCGTCTTTTATATATAGCTCTTTTACGCCGAAAATTCTTGCAAGGTTTTCAGGTAAACCCCGAATTCAACCCTACCTGGGGCTCACCCTCTATCGGCATGAGTTCCTTGTATCTCCAGAGGTTTTCCGCCCTCCCTTCTATCGTCTCCCTTGAGACCGCCTTCTTTATCTCCTGGTAGTCATAGACAACCTCCAGGGGCCCAAAGCAGAACTCACACACATAGATGGGCTCTATGTTATATTTTCTGCCGCATTCTCTACACTGCAGTCCTGTTATAAATCCCACTTTTCTGCCTCCTTTCCTCGAAGTTCCCAAGGTTACACAAAAGAATAAAGTATTCTATTTTACAGAATTATAAGCGGAAAATTAAAGGTTTTTTCCGTATTTGATCTTAACCGGTTCTAAAGTCTCTCCAAACGGCCTTGTTTCACGTGCTACAACCCTTCTTTTTTGTTATGCTATAATTTCCTTTATGAGAATTATCATTAGTAGGTGCCGGTGAGGTTAGGATACCATATATCAGAATTCCTATCCGGTTTTATGCCTTCAAAGGCGACCCGTCGAAGTTCGCAAGGAGGAATTAAAGATGAATACTATTGAGGTATATAAGAAGCTGCCGGGGAAGAATTGCGGCCGATGTCCTGAGAAGACCTGTATGGCCTTTGCGCTCTCTTTGGTCAAGGGAGGAACGGATGTGGAAAATTGTCCTTACCTTGAGGCTGCCGTTGCAGAGGAGTTAAGGGGGGCAAAGGGGGTTGACTGGCGTGAAAGCCTGATAGCGAGTCTTAAGGAAGGGGTGAGAGGGCTTGATTTCCCCCTTTGTGCAGGTGGTATAGGGGCAGAGCTTATTGATGGGTCAATGAAGATAAGCTGCCTTGGAATGGATTTTCTTGTCAGTCCGGAGGGTGATATAACCACGAGGGGATACATAAATCCCTGGATTAAAATACTCCTGTTGCACTATATAAGGACAGGCGGCAGGGGAGAGCCTTCAGGTAGATGGGTCTCGTTTTCAGAGCTCAAGGCCGGTCTGGTAAAGGCGTCATCCTTTCACAGGGATTGCGAGGAACCTCTCAGAAAGTTGCTGGATATTGATATGGCCGGGACAGGAGTTATGCTGTCCCGGCTTGGTGCGGAAGAGACGGTTTCTGAGTCAGCAGACCATGCCTGGAGACTTCCGGCGCTTCCAAAAATTCCGGTGCTTATCCTTTACTGGCAGGAGGATAAGGATCTTGATGTTATGGGTCCTTCAACGTGCAGGATACTCTTTGACAGCTCGGCGGACAGGTTTTTAGATGTGGAATCACTCATGTTTCTTCTGGAAGGGCTTGCAAACATAATCAATCACGCGTTGAACCGTTAATGATGCAAGTTTCTTCAATAGGTTATTGTAGGGCGAGGTCTCGTGTAGTATGGCGGAGAGGGAGGGATTCGAACCCTCGGTAGGGTGTTAGCCCCACAACCGCTTAGCAGGCGGCTGCCTTAAACCTCTCGGCCACCTCTCCTTGTTTATTGATAAACGACGATTGACGATTGATAATTATTAAAAGTCTCATAATTGAACCGACATCAATCTAAAAATCTCCCCTTGCCCCTCTTTGTCAAAGAGGTGGATGATCCCTCCCTTTGGCAAAGGGAGGTTGGGAGGGATTTTCTAAATAATATGTCCACACTATTTTGAGACGATTATTAATCAGCTATTGTAACAGAAAAAGAACAGGGCATGCAAAGAATGGTTGCATTACCGGCTATCTACAGAAATTCCTGATTTACTCGGTTCCTGATGCCTGTTTCTGCCTGTAATTATCTATCGCTTTCCTCAGTGCATCAGCCCCGAGGTTGGAGCAGTGCATCTTCTGCGGGGGTAATCCTCCGAGGGCACTTGCAACCTGTTCCTTTGATATTGCCATGGCTTCTTCAAGGGTCTTGCCCTTTATCATCTCCGTTATCATACTGCTTACAGCTATGGCGGCACCGCAACCAAAGGTCTGAAACTTTGCATCCTCGATCCTGTTGTCCTTTACCTTGATAAAGAGCTTCATCATGTCCCCGCAAACAGGGTTGCCCTCTGTGCCCACTCCGTCTGCATCAGGCATCTCTCCCACATTCCTTGGATTCATGAAATGATCCATCACTTCTTTGGAATACATGTTCCACCCTCCTCCATATCTCCCCACCCTTTGGCAAAGGGGGAGAGTTCTCTTAGTCTCTTGATTATCCGAGGAAACTCCTCAAGGGCATACTCTATCTGTTCTTCCGTATTATCTGCTCCCAGGGTGAAGACAACAGAGCCATGTGCTACATGAGTAGGGATTCCCATCGAGAGCAGCACCGGTGAAGATTTTAAAGCCTTTGAGGTACATGCCGAGCCACTTGCAACGTATATCCCTTTTGCTGCAAGCATGAGGAGCATTCCTTCACCTTCGATGTATTCCACGCAGAAACTGGCATGTCCTGGAAGCCTCTTTTCAGGATGACCTGTAAAATGGACGTCTTCGATCTTCATGATATCCTTGATAAGCCTGTCCCTCAGTTGCCTGATATTTTCAACCCTCAGGGGCAACTCAGCCTTTGAAATCTCTGCAGCCCTGCCCATACCCACTATTGCCGAAACGTTTTCAGTTCCCGCCCGCCGTCCGCCTTCCTGGATGCCGCCAAATATCAAAGGGATAATCCTCTGGCCTTCCCTGAGGTAAAGGGCTCCTGCACCTTTAGGACCATTGAACTGATGGGCCGACATGCTGAGGAGATCTACGCCGAGTTCCTTGACATCAACAGGTATGTTGCCTACCGATGCAACGGCATCGGTATGGAGGGTGATGTTTCTCTCCCTTGCAATTGCTGCTATTTCCCTGATCGGTTCTATTGTCCCGACTTCAGGACTGGCATCTATTACAGAGATCAGTATTGTCTCATCAATGATTGCCTTTTTGACTGCCTCTGGGTCTATCAGGCCGTATTTATCAGGGGGCAGATAAGTTGCTGTAAAACCCATCTTTTCAAGGAACCTTGCGGAATTCAGTATCGAGTGGTGCTCCATCCTTGTGACTATTATATGCTTGCCCTCATGCTGGCGGGCAAAGGCAATACCTCTGAGGGCAAAATTATTGGCCTCTGCACCACTTGATGTAAATATAATCTCCGCATTTTTGGCGTTTATGAGAGCGGCAACCTGTTCCCTTGCACTTTCCACCGCCTCTCTGGCCGTTGTCCCAAGTGGATAAATGCTCAGGGGGTTTCCGAATTCCTCCCTGAAATAGGGCATCATTGCATTTAGAACTTCCGGTCTTAGGGGGGTTGTTGCTACGTGATCAAAATAGCATTCCATGATAGTCTCCTTCTATCAGGGCCTTTTCTTTTGACTTATGAGCCCGTTTTTCTGATATAAAATTTGAAATAATCATCAGCCTCATCCACACCTATAAATTCATTCCCCGTGTTTTCACACCATGCGGGTATATCTTCAAGTGCACCGTCATAATCCGTGAGGAGCTCAAGTATCTGTCCGCTCTTCAGTTTCCCCATCATCTCATCGAGCTTAAGCAGGTGCATCGGACACATCATATAGACTATATCGGTGGTTACATCAGGTGTTATATGTTCGACAAACCTGACCTTCTTCATGCCACTTCACCTTTGCCCTTTCCGGCAATCAGGGTAAAATCGTCATATGACTTTCCACTCAGGAGGTCATTGAGTGTTATCGTGTTTAAAAACTCCTCAATCTGTCTTCCCAGTGCCTTCCACAGGAGGTGGGTAACACAGCTATCGATCCTGACGCACCCCTCCGCAGGATTGAGGCAGGAGGTTATGGCAACCGGGCCTTCAAGTTCCCTCAGTATTTCTGAAATACTTACCTCTTCAGGTCTGCTTGTAAGGAGATACCCGCCGCCGGGGCCTTTAACGCTTCGTATAAGGCCTGCACGTCTCAGCCTGTTAAGTATCTGCTCAAGGTAATGAGGGGAGACATCCTGTCTCTCCGAGATCACCTTGATATTAACGGGTTCATCAGGATACCCCCGTGCTATCTCAAACATGGCCCTCACGCCGTACTGACCCTTTGTCGATAACCTGAGCATAAACAATTATAAAATACTTAACCATATCTGTCAAGTATTTGCAGCAGGTTAAAAGAAAAGGTTTAAGTGTTGTTCATTTCAGGTTTTGATTGATATATGCGAGTGCACCATAAAGACTCAGCTCGTCGCCTAATTTTGCCTTTGCTACAACCGGAGGGTTGGGGAATATGTTCAGCACCTCTTTTAAGTAGTGGCGGACTCTTTCGACAGGGATGCCGATCTCGTTCATCATGGAGCCCCCAAGCACAATGATGTCGGGGGACCAGATAACGGTTATATTATTAAGGCCGTATGCAAGAAACCAAGCCCTGTCGTCCCAGAATTTTTCATCAGTAATCTCGTAAGGCTTTTTCCCGTACTGTCTTTCTATGTCTGCTCCGGAGATATAATTTATCAGGTATCCCCGTTCGCTCCATCCGGGACAGAGGGCGTTACCTGCATCAATTATCTGTGCTCCCGGTTCAAACCCCATTGCCCCTTCATCAATTTTACCGTTGACTACCCTTGCCCCGCCAACGCCTGTGCTTACGGTAATATATACGACTATTGGGTAACCCCTGCCTGCTCCGTAAATTGCCTCTCCGAGGGTGCCCATTGCTGCATCGTTTTCAATATAGGCAACAGTTGTCAATGCCTTCTCCAAAGCGTCTTTGAGCGGCTTGTTCCACCATGCGGGTATATTGGGGCCTCCGACGGCCATTGTCTTGTCTTTGTTCAGGGGTCCTGCTATCCCGCCCACAACGGCATCAATCCTTTCACCCCCGGCAAGCTCAAGGGCTGCACCCTTAAAAACCTCTATTCCCTCTTCAAACACTTTCGGGGTAGCAAGATTTCTGATCTCACCAAGTGTCTTGCCGTCTACTGAGGCAGCCAGACGCATATTTGTCGCTCCTATGTCAAAAAGTATATACATAACAGTTATTTTACCTTATCTTGAGGACGGTTTTGCAACTTCCAGGGTTGCCGATAGAAAACCGGTCAACTTTTGAGGGGTACGCTTTGGAAAGGGACACGGGGACAGAGTTTTCACTCATTCTCGACAGATATCCTGTCTGTCTCCGAGGAAATTATCACATATCACCATCCAGGTGAGTTAAAAGTGATAATTTGAAACCGTTCAAACTCAATACCCGTATCCCTTTCCGCTATCTTGAAACAACTTCAGAAAGTTCCCTGTCAATATACATATCCCCTCTGAGTTCCTTCAGAATGGCTGCCGGCACTTCTGAAACCGGTCTGTCTTCCTGCATATGGCGGAAAGCCTCAGCCTTTTCCCTGCCAACAGCAAAAACAAAGGCCCGGTCAATCAGTTTCAGAAAGGTATTTGTTGTTGTTACCCTCTCGGGACAGGGTGTTTTACCTGTTGCGTCATAGGCCACAACCCATCTCTCATCGTTAAACAGGAAGTCAAACCTCTCTTTGTCCTCAGGAAAGGGCATTATGCCCGAGGTGTGTCCATCGGGTCCGATACCTATAGTTGCAACAATTTCGCCGTCAGGATTGTTTTTTCTCCACTCCCTCAATTTCCCTTCAAAATAATCAGCCAGACCATTCCGTGTCTGTCCCGGCCGGACCGTTGTATCAATAAAGGCACATCCTGATTTCAGAGCCTTCCTGTAAAAGCCTGTTCCGGACAACTGAACGAAATTATTGTTTTTACCTTCCCTGTCGTATCGTTCATCCAGGACGCCAATGGTCGTATAATCTCCCGGTATATCATCTGTAATAAAATCGAGTATTGCAAGTGAAGACCCTCCGGAACTTAAAAACAGGACTTTTCCACCCCTTTTTTGTGCATTCGACAGATAGCGGTAAATATCATCAGCAACCTGCCTTGCTGCCTCAGCCTTGTCCTTAAAAATATGTACCTTTAGATTCCCGATTGTCCTGTTCATTTTTTTTATACCAAAAAGGTTACTGCACTGATTTTCACCGTGAATCTCTGTTTTTCTAAGCCCCTCTTACTTACCTTACACACCTCGTCGCACTATAGATTAACTTTAGCAACATTCTACTCTACAAAACTATTGGTTGACAGGTAATAAAGTAAAGGTATAGGATTGTAACATGCCACTAAAGGATTAGATATGTTTGGAGCCTTGCACCATACTCATAAATTATCGTAAAAGGGATAAATGATAAAGTCGTAAAAAGTCTGAAAATACCTTTTTGGTCATTGCGAGCAGAGCGAAGCAATCTTTAATTGTCTGGTTTTAAAACAGATTGCTTCGTCGTTTTGCTCCTCGCAATGACAAATGCGGCTTTTTTACGAAACCGTGAACTACCCTGCGGCAGAGACCGCAGGGCGTCTGGTCATAGTGGCTTGAAATTGTATGTCTATTTTCGGTGTCATTCCCGCTTGTCGGGAATCCTTCGACTTGTTCGGGATCACAAGAAAGATTCCGGACAAGCCAGAATGACAGAAATGTATGATGATCAGGGCAGAGTTTTTTTGAAAATGCCATTTAGTTCAATCCTGAGTTAAAGAGGAAAATTTAAAAAGGAGTTTAAATTATGGTTGATGGATTTGAGTTAAGAGTATCTGAGAGAAAAGGAGAAGGTGTTTTTGCGACGAGATCATTTAAGGCTGGTGAGATCGTAATGGTCGGAGTAATTGAAAAAAGACTGAAGAAGAATCACTCTCATGCTTCACAGATTGGCGAAAATGAATATGTGTTTCACGCTGGATCAATAAGTAAGGTTAATCATTCATGTGACCCTAATTGTGGTATCAGAATCAATGAAACCGGTGCCCATGACTTTGTAGCCATAAGAGAAATTTCTGTTGATGAAGAAATAACCTTTGATTATGCCATGAGAAATTATGGTGTTGATTATTTCCCGAAAGAGTGCATGTGCGGGTCTGAGATATGTCGTGGAAAAGTTACCGGTTGGAAGGATTTACCGGAGGCGAGGAAAAAAATATACGAAGGGTTTGTTGCTCCTTACCTTATTGAAATGGATGCCAAGTACTGTGCTGAACAAACATAATACGGGACTCATAGTTTTGCTGCAGGTTTCCTCTTTGCTTTGGGTGAAAACAGTTGATTTTTATGTCAGGATGCACAGAGATTAAAAAGAGGCGGCAGGAAGATTATGTGGTTGTACACAGGTTTGTCTGTTTCTGTAAGTATCTGGATAATATCAGGCATATATGTCTTTCCCCGGATAAAAAAGACCTACGATAGGGGCGAAGTATTCACCGACAAACTTCTGAATACCTGGTTTGTTATGTGGGCATTCCACCATGTACCCGTGATCCTGTCTTCGTTATATGGTGTATGGCTGATGCCGGTTAACAGGACTTTTGCCTTAGTCGGCGGTTTTATCACCTTTGTCTTTGGGACGGTTATATTGTCAGCGGGGATGATCGGATTTCGTTCCTTGCATAGATCCACAGGACAGGATATTTCAAAGCTTGTTACCTCCGGAATATACCGTTGGAGCAGGAATCCGCAGTTTATCGGTTGGGCTCTGATGCTTTCAGGCATATCGCTTGCCGGACGGTCAGGTTTGGCATTTGTGCTTACCGGGGTCTTCGCTTTCGTGATTCATCTGTACACTACGCGTATGGAGGAGCCTTACCTTGAGCGTCTGTATGGAGAGGAGTACTGCCGATATACATTGAGCAGTTCAAGATACATCGGGATACCGAAAAAGTAAGGGGAGAATAAAATGCTTGTGGGTCTTACCGGTGGTTTTGGATGCGGAAAGTCCACTGTTCTTAAGTTATTTGAAAAACTCGGTGCTACCGTACTCAGTGCTGATTCAATCGTTCATGACCTGTTAAAGAGAGCAGAGGTCAGGGGTCCCATAACTGAGATGTTTGGTCCGAATATACTCGTAAAGGGAGAGATTGACAGGAAGAAGCTCTCTAAAAAGGTCTTCTCTGATGAAACCAAAAGAAAGAAAATAGAGAGGCTGATACATCCTCATGTTCTTGAAACAATAGAACAAACTTATATTAATGCCACAAATCCGACCTGCAACCCGGAAATCATTATGGTTGCGGAGCTCCCCCTGCTTTTTGAGACCGGGTTTGATAAAGGGGTTGATGCAGTGGTTGTTGTCAGGGCTGAATCGGATGTTATCAGCAAGCGATTAAGGAGGAAGGGTTTTTCTGCTGAAGAGATAAGGACACGGGCTGCTGCTCAGTTCCCGATTGATGAAAAGGCTTCGAGGGCAGATTATGTAATAGACAATTCAGGTTCTCTGGAGGACATGGAAAGGCAGGTCAGGGTGGTATGGGAAGACTTATCGAGAACCTCAGCAAGGGGTCTAAAGGAGAGACATGCTTAACTCTTCACTTATTCTCGTCGGTCACCCGTCCCTCCTCCGAGGGGAAGGTCTCTAAGCCCCTCGTATAACCGTTCAGTTTTGCCCGGCAGTGGCTTATTTTACCAGAAGCAGCGCTATCATGCATGTAAGGGCATGCACCCTGATCTTGCCGTCACGCTATTCCCTCTGCGCCTTGCCCTCTCATTCTACCGTAAAATAGAGGGTCTTAAGCAGTAATCCATCTTCATTAGTGATGTCAACCCTCCACTCGCCTGTCCATCCGGGGAAGATGCGTTTGCTGCTGTAGGTCCTCCAGTTTACGGATTTAACAGGGAGTCTGACTTCCGCCATCAGCTTGTCGCCGTAGAACCATAGATGCCAGATGATGGTATCTTTTGTGGCACCGGTGATCCTGGTGAAGGCATAGAGTTTTTTAACAGAGCCTGGAAATGTATCCGATACCCCCTGGGGTACGAGGTTTTCCACCGAGGTGGCAATGACGGCCTCAGCGACCTTCAGGGATTCCTCCTGGGCCGTGACTTTGGTGGGAAGGAAGAGGGCCAGCATCAGGGCCATAACCGGTAATATTTTGTTCCATAACATGTTTTTGCCTCCTTTCTTGTCCTGTTTTTTTTATAATCCGGGCCATCTGCGAAATCTGCGGATTAATAAGGTTGTTGTCTGTTCAACTCTGTTATTGTGATAAAAGTTTAGTTAAAATTATACAATATTTTCATTAAACTGACAATCTAATCAGCGTGCACTGAGGTTAAACGCAGGTCTTTGTTCTTAATTTTGTCCTGCCAATCCCGGCTGAAGATTTAAGGAGATAGAAGCTTATGCTGAAAAAAATGATTATCGTACTGTTCCTTCTGTCTTTGATTGTAACAGGTATCTGGTATGCCGGGATCCCTGACAGGTGGGCTGCTGAGAGGATTGAGGGCTTGCTGCAGGGGGGCAGGGTAAGGACGGAACTGTTTGGGTTTAAGAAAACGCCGTTCTTTGGTTTTAAGATAGAGGAAGTCAGGATAAGGCACAACAGGAGACAACTCCTGAGCATAGACGGGGTTTCAGGAAGGATTGATCCCTTAAGCCTTTTCCTCTTCGGGGTAAGGGTATCGTTTACAGGT
>QIJG01000066.1 GCA_003232715.1 Nitrospirota bacterium | reverse complement strand
ATCAACCTCATCTCCGAGAAGTGAAGGCGCATCAGCATAGAGACTCACTGTGGAATCAATATCCTTTATCCCGGTTGTTCCGGCAAAGTTCCTTAAAGTAAGGATATCCTCGTTAAGGAGATTGCCGGTGGTCACAATCCCTGCATCGGAAGGACTCCTGAGGAGATCAGCCGCTGTCTCATATACCTCATCCCAGCTGATTGGCTTCCTCATCCCAGCTGATTGGCTTCAGTTCACCATCGATCCTCTTCAACGGACTCATCACCCTGGTGTCTGCATTGATAAAATCAAAACCGAACCTCCCGTAGGCACAGATATAATGCCTGGCCCTGCCGTCATCTGCACCGGCATTTACCTTTGCCACATCCTTGTCGTGAACGCTCACGACGGTATCACAGGCATTGCCGCAGGAAAGGCATACTGAATTGTATCTCTCATACTCCCACTCCCTGCCCTTACGCCACCTGTCTGCCTCAAGGAGTGCGTTTACCGGACAGGCATCTACGCAACTGCCGCAGAAGGTGCAACCTCCCTCCTGAAGGGGCTTGTCTTCTGCCGTGACCACTCTTGAACCGACTCCACGGCCATGGAAGTCAAGGACAGCCGTTCCCTGCTCCTTGCATACCCTTACACAACGACCGCAAAGGATGCAATAGTCGGGGTCGCGGTTGATAAACGGGTTTTTGTTATCAACCGGAAAACCAAACTTCTTTCTCGTAAATGTTGATTCCTTTATCCCAAAATCATAGGCATACTTCTGGAGCTCACACACCCCTGCCTTTGTGCATGTCATGCAGTCAAGGGGATGCATTGAGAGGATCAGGTCTATAACGTATTTCCTGATCTCCTGTACCTTCTCCGTCCGGGTATTGACAAACATACCCTCTTTCACCCTTGTGGTACAGGCGGTCATCGGTGACTTCAACCCCTCTATCTCTACGAGGCAAAGCCTGCAGGCCCCGCTTCCCTTGAGTCCTTTCAGATAACAAAGGTTCGGGATATGAATACCTGCCGTCTCCGCAGCATCAATAAGATTCATATCTGCACGAGCCCTTACCTCTTTGCCATCTATTGTAAGCTTTACCGTATCAGCCATTGAAACCTCCTCATTGATAATTTATTCTAAACCTTAACTCCCTCTTTTTTACGTGACTCCGTAACGATAATAGCCCCTGTTGGACACACATCAATACAGTCTCCGCATTTTACGCACCTCTTCTGTCGTACCTCAAAAGGCAGGTAGCCTGTCTTGTACTTTACCTTCTTTTCACCCAGAACGGCATTATATTTACATACCTCTTTACAAAGACCGCACATGGTACATTTTTCGGGAATGATTATGTATTCAATAAAGGCGGGGCAATCGATATCAGGACATCTGCCTTCAACATGTTCCTTAAAGGCATCCGTCTCCATCCATTCATGAACAAATTCAGCACTATCCTTACCCCTTTTACACAATGAAGCTACTATCATATCTTCTGTTATACGCCTGAGTGCAAAGATGTCTTCCTCCTTACCACTCCCTTCAATAATATTCCGAAGTCTTACTCCCGCCTCATAGCTTCCAAAGGCGCATGGAAAACATCTCCCGCACATCGGGCCCTTTAAAAACTCTTCGATATAGTATGCCGCCTTCTGAACCGGACACCTTTTCTCTTCCGCCGCCTTCTTTATTTCTTCTACTTTTACCACCTTCTTCTTTTCCATCCTTCACCTCAATAGATATCTTCCGCCATATAGATAATCTCCGGAAGCAAATAGGAAACGAGGTCCCGGTAAGAGATTATACCTATAAGTTCATCGTCTTCCATGACAGGCAGGTGTCTGAACTTTTTCTCCGACATAACATTTATTGCTACACCAATATCGGTTGAAGCATCAAGGGTTACAGGGTCGGTACTCATGACGTTTTCTATAATTTCGTCATTAAAGGAAACCCGTTTTACAAAGCAGTGCATGATATCCCTCTCAGTAAATATACCCACTACTTTCCTGTTATCATCAAGAATCAATATGGAACCAATATCCTTTCCATCCATAATGTTCACGGCATCCGTCACCTTGCAATACCTGGTACATGTGACAAGCTGAGAAGGCTTTGATTTCAAGACATCTTTCAAAGTCATTTTGACACTCCTTTCAACATGTTCTAATTGTTCGTAAGGGATTTTAAACTGCTCCTGTAACCTCACAACACTCTGCTTCCATATCTTCACTGCATTAACGGGACACGCATAATAACAGGCCTTGCACCTGGTGCAATATTGACGATCGATAAAATACTTATCCCTGGTTTCCTTGACTGCATCAAAAGCACATGCCTCTTTACAAAGACCGCACCTTATACACTCGTTGAGCTTTATGGTAAAAACACCCAAACCGCTACAGACCTTTGCCTTGCAGGACTTATCATATATATGCTCTTCATATTCCTCTCTGAAATATTTCAGGGTGCTGAGGACAGGATTCGGGGCACTCTGACCGAGGCCGCACAGAGACCCCTCCTGTATAAACTTCCCAAGTTTTATCAGTTTCCCGATATCTCCATCTTCACCCTCACCTCTTGTAATCCTTTCAAGTATTTGAAGCATCTGATAGGTACCCATTCTGCAGGGAGGGCATTTACCGCAGGATTCAGCCTGCGTAAAGGAGAGGAAATAACGCGCAATATCCACCATACAGGTATCTTCATCCATTACCACCATGCCGCCTGAGCCCATCATTGAACCGACCTTCCTGAGGGAATCAAAGTCAACATGGAGGTCAAGATACTTCTCCGGCAGACAACCGCCTGACGGGCCGCCTGTCTGAACAGCCTTAAACTGTTTTCCCCCCATGATTCCTCCCCCGATATCAAAGATGATCTCCCGCAATGTCATCCCCATGGGTACTTCAACGAGTCCTGTATTGACAATCTTACCGGTGAGAGCAAAGACCTTCGTGCCTGGAGATGTCTCTGTTCCGATACTCCTGAACCATTCGGCACCCCGATCTATAATCGGAGGGACACAGGCATAAGTCTCGATATTATTAAGGTTGGTCGGATACCCCCATATGCCTCCTCCAGGCTCGGAGAGCCTCGGAGGTCTTGGCCTGGGAAAACCCCTCTCTCCTTCAATGGAGGCTACAAGTGCGGTAGACTCACCACAGACAAATGCCCCTGCTCCCTCACGTATATCAAGATAAAAACTGAAATCAGTGCCAAGGATATTGTTACCGAGTATACCCAGTTCTTTAGCCTGCCTTATGGCGATTCTTAAATTATTCACCGCAAGAGGGTACTCATGACGGACATAAATGAAGCCATACCGTGCATTAATTGCATAAGCACAGAGCAACATCCCCTCTATAAGGCTGTGGGGGTCACCTTCCATTATTGACCTGTCCATAAATGCACCCGGGTCACCCTCATCCCCATTGGCAACCACAAGCTTTATATCTCCAGGTGCCTTCCCGGCATGGCGCCACTTCTTTCCTGCAGGAAAACCGGCACCACCACGACCACGCAGATTTGCCTTATCCACCTCATCAAGAACCTCATCAGGCATCATACTTCCGAGGGCACTTTCAAGGGCAGTATATCCACCAACAGCAATATAGTGGTTTATATTAGCGGGGTCAATACGTCCGTTGTTCCTCAGTGCAATACGATGCTGCTTTTTATAAAAGGGAAGGGTTTCCATCCGTTCATAGGGTTCCTGACAGATTGTATCCCTGTAAAAGAGGCGTCTTACAGGATAGCCTCCTATCAGCGTATTCGTAACGATTTCAGACACATCCTCCCCTTTGACACGCTGATAAAAATAACCGAAGGGCTCAACCTTCATGACAGGACCCTTCTGACAGAGCCCCTGGCAGCCTGTCTTGACAACCTCTAAATCAAGCCCCCTGTCTTTGGCATCTTTTTCAATGTTAGCAATCACCTTCTTTGCACCTGAGGCCATACAGGCAGTACCTGTACATATCCTTATCCTCTCCTTATCCTCTCTGAATACCTCATCCATAAGCAGGAGTCTAAGATTTTTAAGGTCTTCAATGCCTTTGAGTTTAGCCATCCTGTTCCTCTTCTTCAATCATTTTTATCAGACTTTCCACCTTCTTTGGCCCTATCTCACCCACCACATCATCGTTTACCGTTGCTACAGGCGCCAATCCGCAACATCCCACACAGCCAACAGTCTCGAGTGTCATAGCAAGGTCGCCTGTGGTCTCACCAACTTCTATATGAAAACGGTTCTCAAGGGTATCGAGCACCTCTCCGGCACCACGGACATGACAGGCGGTCCCGGTACAGACCCTCACGATCTTACGGCCCCTTGGCGTAAAATGAAACTGGTTATAAAAACTTGCCACACTGTAAATCTCTGCCAGAGGCAGATCAAGCTTTTTGGAAAGCCTCTCAAGTACCTCACCGGGAAGATACCCGTAATCCTCCTGTATTCTGTGGAGAATGGGGATTAGGAGCCCCTTTTTCCTGTCATGCTCACATATTACCCGTCCAACCTTTCCAATCTCACTTTCAATGTCAAGACCTTCTATGTCCATAATATCCCCCGAAATTAATAATGTTGAATGCTGAATGCTGAATTGAACTATTTTACTCCCTCATGTGGTCTTGCTGCTGCCTCAAGCTTGCGCCTGTCCGCCATTGTCATCAGTTTTCTCTCGGTACCGAATCTGCCCGGCTCGTATTTTCTGAGTTTCAATCTATCACGTTTACCGTCTATAGCTTCAAGTGTCTTCTTCAGTATCTCTTCGGGTTCCGGGATAAATTCGAGTTTTCCGCCAAACCTCTCTTCCCACTGATTCATCATGATATTCTTTACCTGACTGCTTGCCTCCACAGGGCTCTCCGACCCAAAAATAACATACATGCCTGAAGCAACAAAGTAACATCCGATGGCGAGGGCCTTCTCACTCATCCACTCCGGCGCAATACCGACTACCGGCAGGTCGGAGATGTCATCGCCAAGCCCTCCTTCCTCGACCATCCGGGTTACAACGGTAAGTATCCTTGAGTTATCCACACACGAGCCAAGATGAAGGATCGGCGGTACCCCTATAGCCTCACAGACCTCTCTGAGTCCCGGTCCTGCCATCTCAAGGGCCGTCTCAGGGGTCATAAATCCTGCCTTGGCACAGGCCGCAGCTCCGCACCCGGTTGACACAACAAGGACATCATTGCGAACAAACTCTTCTGCAAGGTAATCATGTACACTGTCCTGGGCAATACGCGGGTTGTTACAACCGACTATCCCCACTACACCCCTGATCCTTCCGGCTATAATGGCATCGTTGAGGGGCCTGAAAGACGCCCTGAACCTCCCGCCCTGCATGTATTCTATATACTCATGTGAAAACCCCGCAATCACCGGAGAGGTCTCATGAATCCTGCTGCCTTCCGTAGTACGGTTGGCATAGTTATCTATAGCAAGCCTCAGCACCTCTCTTGCCACCTCTTTTGCCCTGTGTTCATCGTACTGTATATGAACTGCATCAATCATCTTACCCTTGCCGGATGTGGTGACCACCTTTGTATGGAATTTCTTTGCAGCCTGGGCAATTGCCGGCATTATACACTGGACATCGACCATGATGGCCTCTGCAAGACCCGTCATTACAGCCAGTTCCTGGTTAAGGAATCCACCGGCTGTGGGAATTCCGTGCCTCATCAGGACCTCATTGGCAGTACAGCACATCCCGACCAGGTTAATCCCCTTTGCCCCCTTCTGCCTTGCGTATTCAAGCATATCGGACTCCTGGGAAACCTCAACCATCATCTCCGCAAGTGAAGGCTCATGTCCGTGAACCACCACATTGACCTCATCCTCCTTCATGATCCCTATACTCGCCTCTGAACGTTTTGGCGAGGGAGTGCCAAAGAGTATGTCCGTAATATCAGTGCTGAACATGGAACCGGCCCAACCGTCGGCGAGAGATACCCTCAGGGCTGCCGTCATGAGGTTTTCAGGCTCCTGATCCACGCCCATGTTTGTCCTGTGCATGGCCTCAACAATCTCACGGTCAACCCCCCTTGGAACAATGCCCCACTTACGCCATATCTCCTGACGCTTCCCGGGCGCCCTCTTTACAAAAACAACCTCACCCTTCTGCTGCCCAAACTGCGAAATTATCTTCTCTGCCACCTCTTTCGCAATGTCTTCCTTTGTCCTCCCATCTATCGAAATATCAAGTATACCGGCAAGTTTTCTCAGTTTTATCTCGTCCTTGATCTTAAAGTCAGGTGCCTCACCTGTGGCTGCCTCAAGGAGTGTATAAGCCATATCCCTTGCATGGTCACTATGGGCGGCTGTACCGGCTGCCACTTTCCTCAGGAAATTCCTGGCAGCCACAACCGGAAGGGTTGCACCACACACACCTGTGGCCTTTTCTTCAGCCTTTGAACCAACAAGCCTGCATGGCCCCATAAAACAGATCTTGCAGCATGCTCCCGAGTGTCCTATCGGGCATGGTTTTAGCCTCTCCGCCCTGTCAAAGGCAGTCTCAAGACCATGAGACCCTGCCCACTCTATTATCTCTTCAGCAACCTTGTCGGCACTTTTTATTACCTTTTCGATTGACGATTGATGATTGACAATTGAATATTTAACAAATCTAAATTAAATGTTCAATGCTGAATTCATCAATAGTCAATAGTCAATAGTCATATTATCGATTCCATCTCAAGGGCTGGATGCCCGGCCTCGGTCAGAAACTCAACAAGCTTCTCCGAGTCCTCACATACGCTCTCATCAGCGATCTTGTCAAGGAGGTCGGGAACACCTTCGGCTTCAGCTATCTGCTGAAACTTCTCTTTCACCCTCTCCTTAATCGCCTTTGTCATCCAGACAATCCTCTTTATACCGCCATCGCCAAACAGGAATTTTTTACTGGTTATAAAAT
>QIJG01000328.1 GCA_003232715.1 Nitrospirota bacterium | reverse complement strand
GGCTGGGTTCCTTTATGGCTACTTTGAAGCCCGGCTAAAACTTACAACTCAGCCGGGCTGGTGGGCTGCCTTCTGGCTGTACAGGAAGAGCAGTGGAGTAAATCCGTTTCTGAACGGTCTGGAAATAGATATTTTTGAAGATTTCTTCAGAAAATCAAGGAATCAGGATGTAGTGCAGGAGGCTCTTCACGTGGGGGTTCCCTCTGCCTATGCCAAGTCTTTTACCAGGGTTACCCGGGTAGACGACTGGAATGCGTTTCATGTGTTCGGGCTGAAATGGACGCCGTTGGAATATATCTTTTACATTGACGGTGTAGAGGTTCTGCGCTGGGGTAAGGATCAGGCAGTAACCACGCAGCCCTGTCAGGTGTGGCTCTCATCCAACACAGGCAGTGTTAAGCGGGCAAATTTTACCGGTAATTACCGGGATGCGGTCCTGCCGGACTATTATGTTATTGATTACGTGAGGGTGTACAGGAAAGACAACGGGGAGAGGAAAAAACCCAGGGTGGTGATAACCTTGCCCGCCGATTCCGGGCCACGAAGCGTGAAGGAGAACGATAGTGTCACTATTGAGGCCTCGGTTGAGGATGTGGATGGTAATATTCGTGAAGTATATCTTTTTGACAACGGGTATTTGCTGAAGACAAGGACAGGGCCGCCCTACCGTTTTAAAGTGACCTTCAGTAATGCCTATTATTCGAAAACGGATTATATGAAGCCGGCCAATCTGAGGGGTGTGACCAGCCTGTTGACCGGGCATGTGTTTGTGGTAATGGCAAAAGACAACGACGGTCTGGTGGGATTCTCCGGTCCCAGGGAATTCTACGTGGAGAGCGCCACCCCGAGCCGCCCGTACATGGGAAAGGCGCAAATCATTCCCGGGCGCATAAAGCTGCCGTATTTTGATGAAGGTGGTCAGGGTGTTGCTTACAATGATACAGACAGGAAGAATACAGGGGCGGCAAAGACCGGGTTCAGGGTCAATGAAGGGGTGGACACCAACGGCAGGAGCATCGGCTGGATTTATGACGGTGAATGGCTCAGGTACACGGTGGATGTCAAACAGGGCGGGAAATATACCGTTACGGTTCCATTTGCTGCAGGCCCGGGGTCTCCTGAAGGAGGGGAGAAGGGTATCCGCCTGGAAGTGGATGGGAGATTTGTTGCAGATATTATGATGAAAGGCGTTACCGGTGGTTGGGGTAAATGGACGACTGTCACCAAGGGGGGAATAGTGCTGACCAGGGGCAGGCATGTGCTGACCGTGCGGGTAGTGAATGGGTTTTTCAATCTCGATTACATGGATTTCAAGCTGGAAAAGTAGCCGGAGAATCGAGAAATAATAAAGGAAAAATCCCTCTTACCACAGTGCAAAAGAGGGAGCAGGGAATATCTTCAAGAGTCGCCGGAAACCTGATACCTCAAATCCCCGGTTCCCTGAGGTATTTGTTGAATAGTTCAAGTCCCTGACAATGTTTGTTGTCAAGGTCATAGGAGAGTTTGCTCCAGTAGTCTATGAGCTGCTTTTCGGATAACCATTTCCTGAAGGGACACGTCCTTGCTATTTTGGGCAGGTCTTTAAGTGCCCTGTCTTTGGCCTCATCGAGGTCGGGTATGAAGGATTTCAGTTCTGCTCCTGTCCCCTTGTTTGCTATCCACAGGGCAAAGACAAAGGGCAGTCCCGTCTTCCTGTACCATATATCACCAAGGTCATATATGTAAAGGTTGGGCCCCCTGTGTACCTCCCTGAGGGCATCATCGCCTATGAGGAGGTAGGCGGAATGATCTCTGAGGCCTTCCTCCAGGGGAAGTCCGGAACTCTCCAGAGTACACTGAAGCTGATAAAACCTTGAGAGGACAATGCGGAGGAGGGCTGCAGAGGTCTCTGATTGATGGGTATAGAGTACCGTGGCCCCATCAAGCGTCTCGATCGGCCTTCTGCTGAAGAGAAGGATGCTGCCCACAGGTCCCTCCGAGCTTACGGAGTGGCCGGGAACAAGTATGTATTTTTCAGGCCGCCTGAGATACTCTATTGATGAGGAAGGGCTTATGTCTATCCGGCCCTCCCTTATAAGTCTGTTTATATCAGAAGGAACCCCCTCGATGAACTCATACTTGCTGCCGGAACTCATCTCCAGGTAATAGTAAATGGGGAACAGGTTTGTATATGGTATTCTGCCGATTTTTAACATAACGGTTAGTGATGAATTTTAGCAAAAAACAGAATATAAAGAAAATGATGTGAACAACTCTCCCCCTTTTCGTAATCACGGGGTAGATAAACAGCAAACAAACGCTGAAACTTAAATCACCGGCAATTTTGAAAGGGCCTCTTTTATCTTCTCCTCAGGGTATTCATAATCAGTCAGTTTACCCGCAAGGTAGTCTGCATATGCCTGAAGGTCGAGATAGCCGTGGCCGCTGAGATTAAAGAGCAGGGTCTTCTCCTTCCCCTCTTCCCTGCAGAGCAACGCCTCGTCAATGGCAGCCCTTATGGCATGGGCCGTCTCGGGAGCAGGAATTATACCCTCTGTGCGGGAAAACTGCAGTGCCGCCTCAAAGACCGTTGTTTGTGGATAAGCCTTTGCCTCTATCAACCCGTCGTGATAGAGCTGGCACAGCAGGGGTGCGTCCCCGTGATACCTGAGTCCTCCTGCATGTATGCCGGGGGGCATAAAATCATGTCCAAGGGTATACATCATTGAAAGTGGAGTCAGTCCGGCAGTGTCGCCAAAGTCATACCTGAACTCACCCTTTGTCAGCGTCGGGCATGATTCAGGCTCAACGGCCATCACCCTCAGCTCTTTTCCGTTTATCTTGTCCCGGAGAAATGGAAAGCTCACACCGGCAAGGTTGCTCCCTCCGCCGCAGCACCCGATTATGATATCGGGATAGTCTCCTATAAGTTCAAATTGCCTCTTTGCTTCAAGCCCTATTACCGTCTGGTGCAGGAGCACGTGATTAAGTACCGAACCGAGGGCATAATTCGTATCACTACGGCTTGCTGCATCCTCAACCGCCTCTGATATGGCTATACCGAGACTTCCCGGACTATCCGGGTCTGCCTCGAGTATCTGCTTTCCTGCCTGGGTGATATCAGTAGGACTTGCATGGACAGTGGCACCCCAGGTCTCCATCGCTATCCTTCTGTAAGGCTTCTGGTTATAACTCACCTTCACCATGTAAACAGTAACCTCCACACCAAAGAGGCTTCCTGCCAGCGCCATTGCAGAACCCCACTGACCGGCACCTGTCTCTGTAGCGATCCTCTTTATGCCGGCCTCCCTGTTGTAGTATACCTGGGGGATGGCCGTATTGGGTTTATGACTGCCTGCAGGGCTTACCCCTTCATACTTGTAGTATATTTTTGCAGGCGTGCCAAGTGCCTCTTCGAGTCTGCGGGCCCTGTACAGGGGACTCGGCCTCCAGAGGGCGTAGGTTCTCAAAACCTCCTCCGGTATATCTATCCACCTCTCTGTCGAGACCTCCTGTTCAATAAGTGACATGGGAAAGATAGCAGCAAGGTCATCAGGACCAATAGGCTGTTTTGTAGCCGGATGCAGTGGCGGACCTGGAAGGTTCGGCATGTCCGCCATTATGTTGTACCACTTGGAAGGGATCTCGCTGTCTGACAACACAATCTTTGTATCTCTCATAACACCTCCATCAAAAGGGTTTATATTCCTCCATTATACACTCTTCACCGGAAAAGCTCCCTGTTTTTTAGCCTGACGAATCACTCCACTTTAATCAAAGCCGTCTCAACAGGCAGTGCATGCACTGTCACGCGCCTTGCACAAAAAGAAGTTCCATCCCTCGACAAAATTACCCGAAAGTTAACAATAGGGATTTTGCTGCTATTATCGGTCACTCCTTACATCTGCAATGTCTCCTCTTTGGCGAGCCCCACAGGCATATAAAAAAGACCAGCGTCAGGAGAGAGACAATGGTGGCACCGGAGGGCACATCCCAGATATAGGACAGGATCAGACCTGCAATAGAACCTCCTGTGCCGATTGCAGCAGAGATAAATATCATGGGCGTCAATCTGTGAACAAGCTGATAGGCTGCTGCAGCCGGAGTAACAATCAATGCAAATACGAGTATAACCCCAACGGCTTTCATTGAAACCACCACAGTCAGTGCTATGAGTACTAATAACAGATAGTACAGAAACGTAACCGGCAGTCCGCTTGCTTCTGCCATCTCCTGATCGAAAGTGATAAACTGCAACTCTTTATACAGTAATCCAACGACTGTCAGGACAAAAACAAATATACTCAGAATCAGCCACAGGTCAGCAGGGGTAACGGAAAGAATGTCCCCGAAGAGGTATCCATAAACCCCGGCCTGATACCGCTTCATCAGGCCTATAAAGAGAATAGCCAGTGCCATGGCAAAAGCAAAGAATATGCCGATGGATATATCAAGTTTGAGTTCACCCCGGCGTGTTACCCCACCAACAAAGAACACCATAAAGAGACTGAAGAGGAGGGCGAGGAGCAATGGATTTACTCCAAGCAGAAAACCAAGGGTTACACCTGCAAAGGATGCATGGGCAATGCCGGCTCCGATAAAAGAAAACCCCTTTACCACTACGAAAACACCTATTACGGAGCAGAGGATTCCGATCATGACAGCAGCCAGGAGTGCCCTCTGCATAAATGCAAAGGCAAAGAAGTCGGAGATAACCTGCGAAAAAGAACTATCCATGGTGAACATCTCCTACAATAACGTATAATTGGCCGGCCACTTCGGTTACAATCACATCAGCGTTATAGATAAGCTGGAGTTTTTCCTGCGTCAGCATCTCCTGAGGGGTACCGATAAATACCTGGCCGTCCGCCATGTAGAGTATCCGGTCCACCATGGGATATATGAGATTTACATCATGAGTAACCAATAAAATGGTCAGGTTCCGCTCCTTCTGCAGGGTCTTTAAGAGGGCTACAATCTCTCTCTGGGCCCTTACGTCAACAGCAGCCGTGGGCTCGTCAAGGAGCAGGATCTCCGGGTCGGCGGAAAGTGCCCGTGCAATAAGAACGCGCTGGCGTTGCCCTCCTGAGAGGTGCGCAATGGGGACATGCATATACTCTGACAGCCCTACATCGGCTATGGCCTGCTCAGCCCGTTTACGGTCCAGGCTTTTAGGACGCCGGAATAGGCCTATCCTGGCATACCTGCCCATGATGACCATATCAAAAACCGTGGCGGGATAAGATATGTCCAGTGTCTCCCTCTGGGGGACATATCCGGTCTGCCTGCGGGCCGTCATCATCGGCTGTCCAAAGACTGTGATACGCCCCCCAACAGGTTTTATCAAGCCAACCAGTGATTTCAGAAGCGTGGTCTTGCCACAACCATTCGGGCCGATTATGCCTATGGATTCACCTCTGAATATCTCCAGATTAATATCGCTCAAGACGGGTTTTTCTATATACCCTAACGTTACATTGTCAAAAACAATGCGTTCATCTCTTTTCCTGTCGATTCGTCCGCTGTTTTTCATTCCGGCTGTCCACTCCCCTCAATGGCTTTCAGAATCCTCCGGACATCCTCCTGCAGCATTTCAATATAGGTGTCAGTCCCCGGCAAGGACCCGGGGAGCTGGGTAGCCACAACCACTGTAGCCCCTGTCTCTTCAGCCACCAAACGCGGAATCCCCGGTGAAAACTGTGGTACCGTAAGGATGATCCTGATTCCTCTTTTACGCATCAAGGTTATAACCATGCGAAGATGACGCCCGGATGGTTCTTTACCCGGCACACTGATTATGGTTGCTGCCTCCTCAATGCCGTAGCGTTTAAGAAAATATGTGAAGGCCGGAACCACGGTTACTATCGCCTGACCGGAAAGAGGGGCGAGGGCTTTCCTTATTTTTTTATCCAGCCTTAACAGCCGGTTAATATAAAGAGCAGCATTTCTGCGGTAATCAGCAGCATGGGAGGGATCGGCACGGACCATCCCCTCCATTATAACAATAACCATGCGCCTTGCATTCTCTATATCCATCCAGACATGGGGGTTGTTATTGATTATATTGCAGCTGCGCGATGCACTCACCTGAATAAGCCGGGAGTTGCCGGCGTTTCTTACCAGTTTGTCCGCCCATGTCTCAAGACCCAAACCCACCCGGACGAACAGGTCCGCCCTGGCAATGGCCTTTACATCGCTGCCCCTGGGTTCATAGGTGTGGGGGTTTTCAAGTCCGGTGATGATAGATTTGACAGAGATGAGGTCACCTCCGATATTACGTGCAAAATCAGCAAGTACCGGGATTGTGACCACTACCTTTAATCCGTCTTTCCTCTCCTGCGCGAAAGAGAGGGTTAAAATGAGCAGAAGAAACAGGACAACAAGGGGTATTGTCTTTAGCACTTTTTTATTCCTGCCGAAATTCAGGGGATACAAGGTCAGGTCTGATGCTTAAGGATTGGC